>CAYJRH010000103.1:0-1504 GCA_964372565.1 uncultured archaeon | reverse complement strand
ATCCTCGGGGTTTCAGCGGACGGCACCGCGACAACGAGGTCCGCGATTTCGCAGGCGGGCGTTTTTCTGCTGCCGGTAAAGAGGATTGAGTAAACCGATTTCCTCTTTGCAGCCCTGATTGCTTCAATTATGTTTTTCGAGGAGCCTGACGTGCTGATTGCAATCAGGATGTCGCCTTCCCTTCCGAGGGCCTCGACCTGCTTGCTGAAAACCATGTCAAATGAATAATCATTTCCTATTGAAGTTATATTGGATGGATTTGCCGCAAGGGATATTGCGGGAAGCGGGGCGCGGTCATTCGTGTAACGGTTGATGAATTCAGCCGCGAGATGGTTTGCGTCTGCGGCGCTTCCACCGTTTCCGCAAATGATGAGCTTTCCGCCGCGCCTGAAGCATTCTATTATTTTTTCTGCAGCTTGTTCGCAGGAAAGAATCAAATTGCGGTCCGAAGCGGAGGCATTGACTGCGGCAAGGTGGGCGGAAAAATTTTCCTTTATTATTTTTGCAGCAGTGCCCATAACATTCACTCCGTCTTCCATGTCTCGAGGCCCTTGAAATCGAATGAAAACGGCACATTAACCGCGCCGAGGGACTCGAGTTTCTCCCTCACAAATGTTTCCCTGTCGGAATGGCAATAAAATACCATATACCCGCCTCCTCCGGCGCCCGTGATTTTTCCGCCGATTGCCCCTGCGCCTTTCGCCGCGGAGTAAAGCGAATCTATGAACGGGGTTGTTATGCTCGACCCGTATTTTTTCTTTTCCCGCCAGCCCTGGTCGAGCAGGTTCCCGAATCCCTCGAGGTCACCTGATTTCAGCGCAGAGCGCATGTCAATGGCGATCTGCTTTGCCGAATCGAGCGCCGCGGAAACCGACCTGTCGCCTGAAATGAGGGAGTTTGTCTGCTCCGCGATGATGTCGGTGCCGTCCTTTTTCCGCTCACCTGTGAAAACCAGCACAAGGCCCTTTTCCAGCTCATCCAGCGTTCCGCTGCCGGGCTTCAGGGGATTCACAAGGGTTTTATTCCCCGAAAATTCGATGAAGCTGATTCCGCCGTATGCCGAGGCAAACTGGTCCTGCCTGCCGCCCTTTACCTTCAGCCTGTTCCTTTCCATGTCAAAGGCGAGCTCTGCTATCTCGTGCCGCGTGAGCTTCTTGCCAAAAGCCGCATTGAACGCGCCGATGAGCGATACAAACCCCGCGGCGGATGAGCCGAGGCCGCTGCGCGGCGGGACATCGTTGCGGAAGAAGAGCTCTATGCCGCTGTCTGGGTTGAATTCCGTTATCACGGTTTTTGCAAGGTCGAAGTTCCCGTCGAGGACGGCGTCTTCGATGGATTTGAGGAAAAGCTCCTTCCTGTCATGCGAACCCAGCTTTATGTCCGTGCCTTTCCCCTGCTGAAGGGTTGTGAAGGAATATTTGTTTATCGCGGCGCTGAGCACGCACCCGCCCTTTTGTTCCGGATAGGGGGAGACATCTGTCCCGCCCCCTGCGAAGCTTATCCT
>CAYJRH010000102.1:0-1537 GCA_964372565.1 uncultured archaeon | reverse complement strand
GAAACGTGGCTGAAAAAGAAAGAGAATTTGCGGCCGAAAAAGAAAGAGAACCGCCTTATGGGAAAAGAAAAAGAAGCGCAAAGTGCGTTGGACTGCCAAATCAAAAATCCAGGAAGCCCTCCTCGCCTTTCAAATAGCCTGTGAGGAACTGCCGGAACCCCTTGCTCTTCGCGTAGAGGCCAGCGATTTCCTTTTCGCCCAGCACTTTTGCGCGCTTCTTGAGCGCTGTGCGAATGCCGCCTTTCTCCTCCCGCTTCATCCTGCCGAGGACTTTTTGCAGGAATTTTTCCAAATTCGTGTCGGTGCGCTCGACTTCAAGAACCCAGCGCCCGTCCTCAATGCGCGGCCCCGCAAGCGGCTTGGGGTGCGCCTTTATGAACGCCTCTGAATTCGCCTTGTCGGTTGCCTCAGGGCCGCGGAGGATTTTCGCTTTCTGCAGCTCCGTTGACTCGACCTCGAGCAATATCACCATGCGCTTCCCGTGCTCGAGCCATTCATCGGAGCGCTTCACGATAAAATCGGCGCCCCGGCAGAACCCGGCGATTTTCCTCCCGAACCTGCGCAGCTGGCCCCACACGACATCCTCCACAATTCCCTTCGGATAGCCAAGTTCCGCCGCAACAAGCTCGGTTTTTTTCAGGAACGCCAGCAGTTTCGCGCGGCTCCACGCCTTGTGCGGCTTCGGGAAAAAGAAACTGGTTGATGGCCTCTTGGCAAAGGCGCGGCACGCGGCAATGAACCTGGTGCACTGGTTTGCGGAGAGCGCCGCCGCGACATTCCTGTTCCTGTCTACAGGGTCGACAAGGATGAAGTGCGAGTTGAATTTCTTTCTTGCATCCTCCGGCTCCCAGTAGCCTTCCGTGTCGACAACCTCGCCGTGCTTCCAGTCCGCTGCAGCCTTCACAGCCCCGATGAAGTTCCCGTATTTGATTATGAGCTGCTCCGCGACATACCCCGGGAAGCCGTTTGCGCTCAAATCCGCGCCGTAGCACTTCACTCCCTTCATGAACTGCTTGAGCAGCCGCGCTTCGGAGCGCTGCCCCTCCTTGTAATGGGCAATGAGATATTTGTTGTGGAGCGAGCTCCTGTCAACTGCGCTCTTTCTCCCTTCGGCGCTCTTTATGTCATAGGCCGGAACAATCTCAACCTCGTATCCGCCGATTTTTCCGCGCAAATACGGGTGCTCCGAATACGCCTTCTCGTATTTGTGGCCCCTGAATACGGCTTTTCCTGCCGCAAGGCCAGCGCGCTCAAATTCAGAGCGCTCCATGTGCTCAGGGTAAAACACGAAAATGTCGAGGTCGTTGTCGCCGCGCAGGTGCGTTCCCCTGGCAATGCTTCCCACGAGCTCGGCGCGCACGTGCCCGCCTTTCATTAAACCAATTTTTTTTATTGTTTTTTCCGCGAATGCCAGTTCCTTCTGCGCTTCCGCGCGCGTGGGCGTGATGCGCTGGAGCACTTTCTTCAGGATTTTATCCATGTTTTTTGCCCTCTTTCTTTTTCGCCAGCGTTTAGTTCTCTTTCTTTTTCCCGGGGG
>CAYJRH010000101.1:0-1542 GCA_964372565.1 uncultured archaeon | reverse complement strand
ATGAACCCGAGCAAAACCTCGCCATGAATGGCGAGGGTTCATTTTGGGTTCCTAACGTGCTTTTCTTTTGAGGATTCTGGCTCTGGCTTTCTGCCAGAACAAAGCTCTGGTTTTTGCCTGTTGTGGCGCATCCGGCAAAAGCTATTGCCACAAGCAAGAGAAATGCGAACCCCGGTCTTTTTCCGTCCAGAATACTAAGATTCATGCCAATCATTTTAGTTTCAGCGGTTTTTTATTCGAAGTGCATTTCTATTTTGTCCCCGTCCTTAATGATGTAGTTCTCGAATTCGCTGTTTTCAACGCCGTTTACAATTAGCTGCACGTTTCCCTCTTTTCCTGTTGGGCACGGGTCGCCGTTTTTCTTGCCCAGCAAAGTTGTTTGCGAGAAACTTTTTCCAATGTTTGACATCATCGCCCCAAGAGTGATTTGTGAGGGGCTTGAGACGCTGCCTTCAATGTGGAAAAGCATGTCATCATGCATATGAAGCAAGCCGCTCCCTAGGTGCTGGCCCGGCGCAGGCTTTGGAAGTGAAACGTTTTCTCCGCAGATGGCAATCGTTGGCGTTGCATGCCAATGGATATTTCCAAGGGGGAACGACAATCCGCCAACATCATAATTTTTTTGCTCGGGCTTTGGGAGGGAAAGAAAGAACCAAATGCCGCCAATAACTACAAGAGCGATTATTGAATAAGCCGTGATTTTGCTGAAAAGTTTTTTCTTTTCCCCCGCCTCAATTGCGTTTTGTTTTGCTTCCCTTCTTGCCTCAAGCTTTAGCTCGCGCCTCTCATGCTTGGAAAGCTGTTCTTCAGGCATTTGGTTCACCTTCTTCCCTGAACGCGCCCAAATAATTGAGTGTGAACAACAGCAGCCCGATGCTAATAAGCGTTATGAGCAAACTGTACTGCGTGAGGAACACGCTCACGCTAAGCGGCAGGAAAATCGCCCCAAGCGAAGCGCAGGCAGGGCACTGAGAAACAAAAAAAAATGCAAATATCCCAATTCCGCTGCTTCCGGCGCCTTTTACTTTCTTATTTAAGGCGCATGTTTTTGGCTGCCCCCAATTGTAAACCTGGAATGAGAGCGTGATTCCGAACAGGACGGAAAAAACGATGAACAAAAAACCGTTTTCCGGGGGTATTGTCGCCAGCCACACGCCAAAATTCTCTATTATTCCAAGCAACTGGGTGTAAACATAAATAATGGCAAAAATTATTGAAGAGGAAACCGCCAAGGCAAGGTACGAATGTTTCTTCAGTACTTCCAATAATTTCATCCCTGTCATGTTGCTTTCATTCCCGGTTTTGCCTAATGTAAATGGTCACTGTCTCCGCCGCAACCGTCCGAAAGATTCCAAATCTCGGTCACTTGCTGACCTGTAAAATTGCGGTTCTTTATCAAGTATTTTCCCAATCCGCCATATACATTCCATCGCCAGCATTTGCAGCAGCATGGGCCTTTTTCTTTTGAGTTTTGCATCGCATAGTCGTATTCCTTTTGCTCTTCTGCAGATAATTGGATTGTATCATAATAGGAAGACAGCT
>CAYJRH010000100.1:0-1650 GCA_964372565.1 uncultured archaeon | reverse complement strand
GGCTTCGTATGCGAAGCGATGTCCAGTCCAGTACCGGGCTTCCGCACCCACAACGAAATGGGCAAAAGAATTATCTGGCAAATGAATCCGCCGCCCAATTCGTTGCAACAGCCGGAACTGTTGCGGTTCACAAACAAGCCGGGGCAATGTTTATTTTTTGTGAACAATATGTTTATAAATTATAAACAATATTAATTGTGCATGGCTAAACTATCAAAACTATTGGGGCCATCCAACCTTGAGATATTTGAATTGCTTATTGGCGAAAATTTCTCTGTCCGAGACCTTGCAAAAAAAGCAGGTTGCTCCCCCGCAAAGGTCATTCAGTTTGTTGACCTTTATTTGAAAAACAAACTCATATCCGTCTCGACCGATAAGAACCGCAAAGTAATTGCCCTCAACAAATCAAACCCGCTTGTGCGTGAAATGATTACTTTGGTTTATACTGACAAGATACTGGGTTCGAAGGCTTTCTCGGCACTAAAGAAGGTTTCTGATTCGGTTGGTTTGTATGGCAGCGTCGTTGAGGGTACCGTTGACAGGCAGAGCGACATTGATTTGTGGGTTATTTCCGACAGCAGGAAAAGAATAGTCGAAGCGGGCAAGCTCAGGCAGCAGTTTACAAATGAATTGGGGAGGGAAGTTAGCCTGAAATTCTATACTGCTGCAGAGATTGGAAACCTCAAGGAGAAAGACAGGATTTTTTACAATGAACTGGAGTACAAGTCAAAAATACTGCACGGCGGGGGATTTTGACGAAAAGCAAGGTTGCTGAGTGTTTTGAACAGGGCCTGCTCAAGAAAATAAAACCGAACTTGACCTATTCAGGACAAAGTATAAAGCAGGCTGAGCATTTCCTTGACGAGGCGGAAACTCTAATCAATTCTGAAATCAAGGACATGGCTTTCATTGCACTTTACAATGCATCTTTCCATGCCGCGAGGGCCCTCCTGTTTCGTGATGGTGTCAAGGAGCGGAGTCATTATTGCGTCTGCAAATACATCGAGGAAAAATATCAAATGAGCGAGCTTGTCACGATGCAGCAGGCCGTTATTCTTGATTCGCTGCGCTCGAAGAGGAATGATATTCAATATTCCCTTGAACAACCCGAACTTGAAGAAGACCTCGCAGAAATATTCTCCGGGGTTTCTGATTTCATCGAGTGCGTGAAGGAAATAATAAAAAAAGGGAAAAAGCCGAAGCCTGTAACTTAATAAGGTATTTTTATGGAGGCTTTAAATTTTTTCACGGGGGAGAGAATAACCCAAATTCACGGCCTGCTGGAGAAAAATCACAAGTTGCTTCGCGAGTTGGAACTAATTCCTAAACTGTTCAGTGCCGATATTCTAGGCTCCGTTATAAATTTTCTTCACGAATTTCCTAAACTGCACCCTTTTGAAGACGGCAACAAGAGAACGGCCTTTGTTTGCATTGATTCATTCCTCCGCCTCAACAACTTCAGGCTAAATGTCGAATCGAAGAAAGGCAAGACCACTGAAGATGAAAAATTCTTCTGGCAGAATGCCGATTCGCAGAAAACCAAGAAACAGATAAGGGGATTTTTGCAGGAGCACATGGTTCCGCGCAGGAAGCCGAACAGCGTGGCGCAGGCAATCGGCGGCAGCATTTCAGAAAACAAGCAGCTGCTTG
>CAYJRH010000099.1:0-1677 GCA_964372565.1 uncultured archaeon | reverse complement strand
TGGCGCACCGCGCCCACATAATGCCGGGAAAGACCTTCAGGATCAACCCGATTGTGTGCGTGGCCCCAGATACTAAAGTGGTTCTTGAAAGCGGCCTGCAGATGACCATTGAAGAGCTCGAAAAAAGGTGGGAAAATGAAAATGTGAGGAATTGCGCAGTAGACAAGGGAGATATGGGCAGGACGGCAATTACGAGATTCTGGAAAGTGCGGCCTGAGGAGCTTGGCAAGAAATGCTTCGAAATAACTACAGAGACCGGGAGAAAGATAAAACTGACAGGAGACCATCCGCTTTACTCTGACAAAGGAAGAGGCGCCGCTGAACAGCTCAAAGCCGGCGATAACCTCATAATCAAGCCGCTTAACACGCCGATCTTGCAAGATGACAGCGACACAAAAGAAGTTTATTCGCTTAAAGATTTGGAGTCTGTGAACTGGGAGCAAACGTATGTAAGGAGCACACTACAAAAAATAAAATCAGTCAACCTTGAAACGCTACGCGCCGATGACTTTAGAGCAAGGATATTTGCAAGACTCATCGGGCACATCTTTGGGGACGGCACGTTGATATTCAAGGGGCATGTGGCAAGGGCTATTTTTAGGGGGGAAAAAGAGGATCTCGAAGAAATTCGGCACGACATTGCAAGGCTCGGCTTTTCTGCAGAAAGGATAAAAACCCATTCCGGTGTTTCAAAAATAACACAGGCGGATGGCAAGGAACTCATCGTAAACGGCACCGGGAATAGTTTTGAAGCAAGAAACAAGTCATTATGCGCCCTGCTTTTGCTGCTTGGAGCCCCTAACGGCGACAAAGTGAAGCAGGCCTGTGGGGTTCCGGCCTGGATAATGGGTTCCGGGAAAGCAATTAAGAGGGAATTCCTGGCAGCCTACTTTGGAGCCGAACTTTCAACGCCAAAGCAGAGAACAGAACAAAAGAGTTCCTTCCTCACACCCGTATTCAAAATGGCCAAAATAAACAAGGGGCATTCCAGTGAGTTTATTGAGGGTATGGAAAAAGTGCTCAAGGAATTTGGCGTAAAAATAGCTTCGGTTTACCAGGAAAAAGGCAACATCAGAAAAGACGGAACAAAAAGCATTATTTTTTCAGTCAAGCTCTCCGTGCAGCATGAAAGCCTGCGCAACCTTTACGGATGCATTGGGTTCGCCTACTCACAAAAAAAAGAATGCCTCGCCGGGTTGGCTTACCAATATCTTTGCATAAAAGAAAAGGCGGTGGAAAAAAGAAAATCCCAGTATGCCCAAGTGCACTTACTAAGGAGGCAGGGAGTCAAGTTCAGGGACATTTCTACAAAAATTGGAATCCGCGTCCCAATGCTGGAGAGATGGATGTATTATACAAAAACCAGCGGCCTGCCAAATGACTACATTTCATTTGAAGAGTGGAAAAAGCAGGCTACAAGCGGGCTTGGGAACAGCGGCCTTGTGTGGGAAAGAATTGAGAGCATAAACGAGATAACCATCCCAATGGTCTATGATATAACCACCCAATCAAGCGCACACAACTTTTTTGCGAATGGCGTCCTGAGCGGAAACTGCAAACCCTATAACGCAGATTTTGACGGAGATGAAATGAACATGCATGTGCCCCAGACTCCGGAAGGCATTGCAGAGGCCTCTGAATTGATGATTGTTGAGAAGCAGTTCATCTCCCCGAGGT
>CAYJRH010000098.1:0-1724 GCA_964372565.1 uncultured archaeon | reverse complement strand
GTCAAAATTCCTTATACTGGCCGCATTGTAACCCTTGCTGAGGCAAAAAAAGCCATGGGCGCAAGGGAATCATGGCTTGGCCAGCCCCGCTCTTTATTGAGGAAAAAAATTCTTGCGCAGCGGAAAGATTTTGAGCGGCTTGAGCGCGCTGTTGAAGAATACAACCAATCGGGCAGCTTTGAGCTTGCAGGCCGGGCTGCTGACGTTTCAAGAAACACGGCCAAAACCTGGGTTCTCGGAAAAAAACTTCCGAAGCATGTCTCCATCCTATGGAGCCAAAAAATGATGGAAAAGCGAAAGCCGCTTGCAATCACTCAAGCAAGGGCAACTCCTTTTGCCTATGTTCTCGGGGCGATGATGGGGGACGTTTCGAGAAACTATGTAGGCCTTGATTCCAAACAAGGGAGGCTAAACCTCTCTGTCCAGGACGAAGAATTTGCGAGGCATTTTAGCAGTATGCTCCATTCGGCAACAGGGATAAAAACAAAAGTTGCTAATTCTGCCCGGAAAGGTTTTATTGTGGATATTGGATCCAGAAACATCATCCAATTGTTTAATGAACTTTCAATGTATGGGACAAGGATTCCGGAAGAGTTTCCAGACAAAAACAGCCCTGCAAAACTTGCATTGAAAAAACAAGGCAGCATCACAAGCTTTTTGCAAACCAAGGAAGAGCGCGTTTCTTTTGTGCAGGCATTGTATGACAGCATTGGCAATGTCAAGCTTGGCGGCACATCAAAAACCAAAGTGATAATGATAAGGCCACGCTCGGAAATACTGGGGTTGTTTATAGCAAAAGTCCTCAAGGAGCAGGGCCTGCACCCCAAATTATGGAAAGGGGGTTTTGTTGGTCTTCCATCAGCTGAAAATGCGTTGTTCATGCAGAAAATCGGGTTCAGGAAAAAAATCAAGAACTGGCCATGAAACCATGGCTGCAGGCAGATTTTTATTCCGCCTCGGCGTCTTATTTGCATGCTCGTTTCGGTCGTAATCGGCGCATTGAATGAAGAGAAATATATAGCCGCCACGCTACAGACCATCAGGCACCAGAAAACGAAGCACGAAATCGAGCTGATTGTTGGCGACGGCTACAGCACGGACAACACCCCGAAAATAGCGAAGAGCTACGGCGCCCGCGTCGTGCAGGAAAGGAGGCACTCCGCCGCTTGGGAGCGGCAGGCCGCATGCAAGGCCGCGAACGGCGAGGTCATCGCAATAACAGATGCAGATGCGAAGGTTCCCTCTGATTGGGTGGAAAAAATCGCCGGCGAATTCGCCGCGGACAAAAGCCTTGTGATGCTTTACGGGCCTGTCTATTTTTTTGACGCTTCGGGTTTCGAGAACGAGCTCAGCAAAATTGTAATGCGCATTTTCGTCTCAATTTCCGCTGGCTTGGGGATGCACAACCCCATCGGCTCGAACATCGCGGTGCGCACAAAGGCATTCGAAAAAATAAAGGGCTTCAACACAAAGCTCATCACCGCTGAGGACTTGGACCTCGCGAAGAGGATTTCCGCAAAAGGCAGGCTCAAGTTTTGTTCGGGCATTTATGTCGGGGTTTCGGCGCGCCGCGTGAAGAAATGGGGCTACCTGCGCTTCGCAATATTCCACATCATCAACGCGGTCAAGTACCATCTCTTCGGGGTTGCGGGGAAGAAGTACGAAATCGTGAGGTAGGGGTGCGTGCCCGGATTTTCAGGAATTTGCCTTTTGCCTCAACAAAT
>CAYJRH010000097.1:0-1927 GCA_964372565.1 uncultured archaeon | reverse complement strand
GCCTTTCACCATCGCATACAACTCCTCGTAATCCGTCGCCAGCCCCTGCCTCGTGAAGTACTGCGCCATGTTTTTTATGTCGCGCTTGAAGTAGCTTTGAGCGTTCTCATGGGTTGCAAGCAGGCCCTGCCCGATGTCAATGACTACGAGCTTCCCATTGTGCACAAGGATGTTGTATTCCGACAAATCGGCGTGCACCAGCCCCGCCAGATAAAGGCCTGCAATGAAGTCAATAATTTGCTCCCTGTAAGATTCCAGTTCTTCTTTGCTTGGCTTCAGGTCCTTCATCCTCGGCGCTGCGTTCTCCCCCTCGCCGATGTATTCCATCACGAGCACGTTGTCCCTCATTCCTATTGGCATTGGCACCGAAAGCCCAGCCCCGTGTGCACGAAGGAGGTTCTTGTACTCCTTGCGGCACCACGCAAAGACAAGCCCCCAGCGGTCCTTCCGCATGTTCTGGAACCTGCGGTCGCCGACAATGTAAGAGTTCATTTTCCTGAAGCCTGTCGCGTCCTTCTTGTAAATCTTCACCGCACGCCTGTGGCCGTTTGTGTCGATGGCGACAAACACGTGCGCCTCCTTTCCCGTGCTGATTACGTGCTCAATCGACTCATAAAGGCCCTTGAGCGCCAGTGCCTGCACAGCGTCAAGCGTCTTCCCGTCAAAGACGCTCTGGAATATTTTCCTGTCGGCCTCGGTGCGGACGCGGCGCTTCAGCACTTCGAAATCGCGTTCGTCGAAATCCTCATATTCGCGCATAACCAGTATTTTCTTCGGAGGGTTAAAAAAGAGGCTTTAATCGCGGTTTTCAAACCGGCAGCTTTGTCAGCAGCCCGCGCTTCTTCAAATGCTCGGTCTGAACCCCGATGAAGCGCCACACAATGTCCGCCTTTATGGGCTGGAAATCCCAGAGCCTCACAATCACGACGTCGCGCTCCTTTATCCACGTGCGCTTGACCATTTTCCCGGGTATGCGGCAGTTCCTTTCAACGCCGTCCTCGCACAAAACCTTTATCTGCGTGTTCCCGTGGAGCTGCATGACGAGGCCGAACATCTCGAGGTCCTCCCTTCGCGGCAGCCTGATTTTCCGCACCTGCTCCTGCACATATTGCGCCTTTTCTTCCTCTTCCTTCTTGCTCAACTTTCCACCAACCATTGCCCCGAAATTCAAATCCTGAGTATGACCGCGTGCTCGACGCCGGCAATCCTTTTGATGTCCTTTTCTGTTAAAAACCCTCGTTTCAGCGCAACTCCAACGGCTTTCGTGCCAAAGAGATTGATGCTGATTGCCTCGCCCAACAGTTCTGCGAGTTTTTCCTCTGTTATAAGTTCGCCCTTGTAGAATTTTTCCTCGATTGTGACATCATACGGCCCATCGACAAGGTTTTTGCCGATCACTTCCCTGTCGCAGCACGCGAGCACTTTTCCGTTCTGTGTTTCAAAGGTTTTGCAGTACATTCGCATCAATGCCGATTCAGATTTTCTTGAGCGGGCTGAGGGCGCCGCACGCCGTGCATTTGAGCAGCTTGATTCCGGAGCGCTCCACTATTTCAGTGTCGGGCTTTTTGCACTCGTGGCAGAGCACATATTCGTTTATGTAATTCGTGAAGAGCTTGTTGAGCTGGTCGGGGTAAAACTTCCCTGTCATGTTCAGCTTCCCTTCCTCAATCGCCGCCGCGGTCGCGGTTTCCTTTGTGAGGTACTTGTAGAAGTGCTTCTCGTTCCTTTTCAGCGCCTTGAGCGCCTGGGAAAAGTTCCTTATGATGGTCTTTTTGCCCTGCACGCTGCTGTCAATCACAGGCAGCTCGAACCTTTCCTTTGAAACTGTTTTCTCGGGCAGGCTCATGTAAAGCCTCCCTAGCATCTTTTCATAATCCATGAAATAAAACCCCTTCCTAAGCCTTAAAAATCCGACATGCGCGTCGGA
>CAYJRH010000096.1:0-2098 GCA_964372565.1 uncultured archaeon | reverse complement strand
GACGCAACGGTTGCACTGGAGGCTTATATCTGTCTGGGCTCCGCGGGCTGAAGCCCGCGGGGCCTCACAACGCACCGTGAACGGAAAAAGAACCCGAGCAAACCTCGCCATGAATGGCGAGGGTTCTTTTTGGGTTCCTGAATGGCCCTGCACGCTTTTTCGGTAACTTTTTAATTTGGAAGACCGGAGTTATTCATATGGGGAAAAAAATCACTGGCATGGATAAACGGCTTGGGGCATTGCTCCCGAAAATAAGGGAGATTCTGGAGAGGAACGGCGCCAAAAGGGCGGGGCTGTTTGGCTCTTATGCAAGGGGGGAAAACAGGAAGGGCAGCGACATTGACATGCTGGTTGAACTTGGGAAAGGCAAGAGCCTGCTTGATTTGATAGGCCTTGAGCAGGAACTGGAGCAAAAGACAAGGAGCAAGTTTGATTTGGTGACATACAAGTCCCTTAACCACCTGATAAGGGATGATATCCTCAAAGAAGAAGTGAAAATACTTTGAAAAGCGATGCTGTTTTCCTGAAGCATATCCTCGAAAACATAGGCAGGATAGAATCCTCCGTGGGATGCATGCCTATGGAAAGTTTTGAATCAGAAGTTGATTTGGTGGATGCCACGCTCAGGCGCCTTGAGGTCATAGGCGAGGCGGTCAAAAACATTTCCGAAAAAACCAAAAATGCGAACCCTTCCGTGGAGTGGAGGAAGATTGCCGCCACGAGGGACAAGCTGATTCACTTTTACTTCGGGGTTGACACGGAGCTTGTATACAACATCATTGCAAATGACTTGCCCGTACTGAAAAGCCAAATAAAAGGCATATTGGAAAAAGGAATGAAATAGGGGGCTGGCGGCGGTTTTGTATCCCGAAAGGGCGAACGAACCGCAGGTCGTGGGTTCGAACCCCACTGGAGGCTTAAGGGTTTTTGGTTCGGAATCCCCCCATGCTTAAATTTCGGGGAAACGGGGGGATTCATATGCTGGTTTCAACCGAAGAAGGCCTAGAAAGATACCTTGGCAAATTCAAGGGGCCTTTGGAGGAGAACAATGAGCTTTTGAAAGAACGGAACAGATTGCTGCGTGGCGCTGCGGGAGGAAACAGGAAATGAAATTCATCTTACTTTCTTACTTTCCAAAAGTCTTATTAATCCCAAAAACACAGATGGTTACAGGGTGATGAAATTGTCCGAAGTTGAACTGACAACAATGAGCTCGAAAGGGCAACTGGTAATACCGCAGGATATAAGGAAAGAGATGGGGCTAACAGAAGGGGTAACCTTTGCAGTAATCAGAAGCAAAGACACAATACTCCTAAAAAAAATCGAGAAACCCTCAAAAGAGGAAATACTCAAAAAACTCGAAAGGTTCGTAGAAGAAGGTCAAAAAACTGTAAAAAAGCTCGGGATAAAGCAAAGCGATGTCCAAAAGCTCATACATAAAGGGAGGGGAATCAAAGAATGATAAAAACAGTCTTGGATACGAATATCCTAGTATCCGCCTCCTTCTGGAAGGGAAACCCATACCAAATAACATTATTGGCTGCAGAAGGAAAAATACAGTTGTTTTCATCTGCAGAACTAATGGAGGAATTCTCAGGAATACTAAAAAGAGACTTCAAACTTACAGAACATCAAATACAAGACAGAGTCAACACATTCTTGGAAATAATCACTCTCATCAAACCAAAAACGCCTCTTAATGAAATCAAGCAAGACCAAACAGACAACAAAATCCTCGAAGCCGCAATAGAAGCAGGCGCAGAATACATTGTCAGCGGCGACAGGCACATCCTCGAGCTAAAAGAATTCCGAGGAATAAAAATAGTGAAGCCAAAACAATTCATGGAAAACATGAAATGAAAAAAGACATCAAATGCACTTACGAGAAAGCCTAACTAACGGATTATTTATTTTATCTCTTTCATTTTTTGAGCAGAACCTCTCGGATGACCGTCGCACCCAACCGACGCAACGGTTGCACTGGAGGCTTATCCCCTCGCTCAAGCGAGGGGGTATCCGCGCACCCAACAATGAATGCGCCCTTCCGAGGCGCATTCTCGGACGCAACGGTTGCACTGGAGGCTTTTAATATTAGAAT
>CAYJRH010000095.1:0-2129 GCA_964372565.1 uncultured archaeon | reverse complement strand
GCTTTGGAAAAAAGGCGGGAAGCTTGAGGGGAGCAGCCCGCGCGGAATAACTTTTTTGGAGAACAAAACCCCGCTGCATGCTCTCGCAATAATATTTTTGGGAATCTGCTATGTTGCCGCGGTGAAAACAAGCAGGCTGATAGGAAGCGTGCGGTTCGGGAAGCTGTTGGCCTGAAACAGGCCGGAAAACCTATGTTTTAAATTCGGATTGCAGTTCAAGTGGTCTTCATGAAAAGGATACTTGTAACGGGAAGCAGCGGCACCGTGGGCACAAGGCTGTGCGAGGCGCTTTTGGAGAAAAAAATCCCGGTTGTTGGTATTGACCTGAAGCGCAACATGTGGAGTGAGGCGGTGGACAAAATCACTGTGAAGGGGGATTTGAGGGATGAAAAGGTTTTCAAAAAACTTGGCGGGAATTTTGACATGGTTGTGCATCTTGCTGCGAATGCAAGGGTATACAACCTTGTTGAGAAGCCGGAGCTTGCCAAGGATAACTGCGACACCACGATAAATGTGCTCGAGTTTTGCAGGAAAAACAAAATCAGAAAGGTCATTTTCTCTTCAAGCAGGGAAGTTTACGGCAACTCCGGTAAGCTGGTCTATTCCGAGGATGATGCCGACATGAAGGGGTGCGAAAGCCCATATACTGCTTCAAAAGTGGCGGGCGAGGCTTTTGTCCACGCCTACAGCAAATGCTACGGGATTGATTACATAATTATGAGGTTCTCGAATGTTTACGGGATGTACGATGACAGCGACAGGGTTGTGCCATTGTTCATAAGGCTCCTGATGCAAAACAAAGGACTCGTCGTGTTCGGGGAGAACAAGCTCCTTGATTTCACTTACATAGATGACACCATTAACGGGGTAATGGCGTGCATTGAGAGGTTTGAATCCGCGAAAAAGGATGTATATAACATTGCGACTGGCGAGGGCATCAGGATACTCGACGTCGCAAAGGCATTGCAAAAGGAGCTTGGCAAAGGCACAAAGATCGAGGTTAAAGGCAACAGGACAGGCGAAGTCGTCACATTCATTGCGGACATCTCCCGCGCGCGGGAAAAGCTTGGATTTGAGCCAAAGGTACAGTTCCCTCAAGGCATCCGAAGGTCGGTCGAATGGTATTCGAAAAAAGTTTATGGTAAGGGAGCATGACCACGCAATCTGAAACCAAAAAATTGTTTTTTAGGAGCACTGGCATGAAATTCAGCATAATTATTCCGGCTTTCAACGAGCAGAAAACAATCCGGCAGATAATCGCGAAAGTGAGATAGGGGCTTCGCCCCTATGACCCCGTGAATTTACTCCGCGGGCCCTTTTGGGCCGCGCGGTATCGTTCATTTTCATTTTTACAGTATGTCTTCTATAACCTGAACACCAGGGTGTTCTTGTTGGTTCTTGATGTATGCTATTGCACTAGCCTCGTCTGCTCCGAACCCTTGATGGTGTTCATATCCGCTCCAGAAACTTCCACGCGGATAACGCTTGCGAAAATTCAGCTTATCCCTGAAAATCCGCGCGGCCGAGTACTTCTTGAGCATGGTTTTTGCATTCAGAATAGAGTACCTTTCTGGCACGTTCACTGCAAGGTGAACGTGCGTGCCCGCAAAACCAAAAGCCCTGAACTCGAACCCGAACCGTTCGAGTTCTCGAAAGCCTGCTTCACAAACTTTAATCGTGCTACGCTTCCTGAACACGTTGTACCTGCATTTTGACGGAAACATGAACGTCAACCAGTTGCTCCGCGTATCAATACTCGCTTTTTTATAGCTACCGCTACTCAAAACGTTTACCATATTATCAGACTCCCGTAGCGCCAACTATAGGGCGCCGCGCCAGCGGCGCCGCGCGCTACCGGATGCTACTTGAAAGAAACAGCGTTTAAGCTCTGGCAGCCGCCTCTCAAACGGCGGGCACAAAGGTGCCAAATTGAATGAACCGCCGCATTGGCGGCTGCATCAATTCAGAATGGAACGGTAAAATGCGTCTTGAATAAGTTTAATTTACGCGCACCAAAAGCATTTAATTTGCCTGTTGAGAAGATAGTTAGAGTGTTCTTATGGACAGGGTTCTTGTAACCGGCGGCTGCGGGTTCATCGGCAGCAACTTCATAAGGATGCTCCTGAAGG
>CAYJRH010000094.1:0-2129 GCA_964372565.1 uncultured archaeon | reverse complement strand
CGCGCCTCGGAAGGGCGCATACGAATGTTGGGTGCGGATTGCCAGTCTGTGACTGGCAGGTGCTCGCTTCGCTCGCATCTGCATCATTTCAGCTTCACTCCCATGTCCTTCAGTATTTTCTCCACAGGCTCCTCTTCCGCCTCTGTGGTCACCTGCGCGAGCATCGCCAGATTTTTTACTAACCCACACTGCGGGCCGTCAGGCGTCTCAATCGCGCAGAGCCTTCCCCAGTGCGTTCCGTGCACGTCACGCGCCTCGTACAATTCGCGGTTCTTGTCCAAAGGAGATTTTACCTTCCTCAAATCCGTGAGCGGCGAGAGGAAGTTGACGCGGTCCATGAATTTTGAAACCCCCGAAGCCCTGCCAATCCAGTTGCCCGTCGACATCGCGAACCTTATCCTCTCGGAAACCGCGCCCGGCCTCACAATCGTTGAGATGTTGAGCTTCCTTCTCCTTGTGACCGTGCGGTCAATCTGGAACTTCAGGTCCTTTATGAAGTACTTGAAGCTGTACCTGAACAAATGCTCCATGAGCTTCCCCGAAAGCTCCAGCCTCTTGTTCGAGTAATGGTCCTTGTCGTCCTGCTCCCTCAGGTTGTATGCCCTTTCAACGGCCTTTGTCGCCATCATCACTAAGTAATACGCCTTTGCAAGCCTGTGCTTCTGCTCCTGCCCGATGTGCGGCAGGAGGAACGCGTCAATGACTTCCTGCGCCCTGCGGAGCCTGTACTCCTCTACCTGCCCCGGCGCGACGAATTTCCCGATTTTGTCCAGCGCTTCCTTCTCGCTCTTCACCAGAAGGTTTTCATTGTTGATTAGCACGTCATTCTGGATTTCCTGCTGGTCAATGAACGCGTCCTGTATCGCCTGCGGGGTCTTCAGCCCGAGCGCCTTGAGCAGCACGAAAAGCTTTAGCTTGCGCGGCGACGCTGGGAAAGTCACGCCCAATGTGCCATCCGGGTTCCTGATTATCCTCACGCGGCCCTTGAACGCGCCGCGAGTGCTTATCACTTCCGCCGCAATCCTGTCGGCCTGCTCAGACACAATGACGCGGTCGGATGCAAGCACTTCCTGTGTCATCAGCGCCTTCTCGGAGCCGTTGATTATGAAATACCCGCCGAAATCCATCGGGTCCTCGCCCATCTCTATGAGCTCCTCCGCGTTTTTCCCGTTGAGCCAGCACAAATTGGACTTGAGCATTACCGGCAGCTCGCCGATGTAAGTGTCCTTCCTGTCCTGCTCCACATCCCTCCTCAGGAGCCTCATTATGAGGTTCAGGGGGCTTGAATACGTGCGGTTGCGGAGCCTCGCCTCCATGGGCAAAAACCTCTGCTTCGGGCTGCCGTCGGCCTCCACCATCTGGGGCTTCTTCACGCTGATTTTCTCGAATTCAACGCGCACTTCCTCGATCTTCGGCGTGACCTCGTTGTTCTCCCTTATGATTTCGGCGAGCTTCTTCTCGACAAACTGGTTGAATGAATCAATCTCCATCTTTGCGATGTTCCTGTCCCTGAAATACGAGTTTATTATAGTCCAGCCGTCAATCAAAGAGATACCACCCTGAAGTAGATTGCCTTTCCGGCGGTCTGGCTGGTCCTCGTGATTTTTACCAAATCCCCTTTCTTTGCGCCGATTTCAACAATTGCAGGGTCATCAGGGCTGATTTTCGGGAAGCTTTGTATGGTTGAACCGAACTTCGCCAGCACTTCGGAAACCTTGTCCTCCTGGACGATTTCGTGTTTTGGCACCAAAAAGTGCTGAGCAACCCTGTCCAACGGCAACCAAACCAACTCCGGGCATGCTCCTCGGAAGTCCGAGAAACCCCTCGGAAGGGGGCGCCCTACCTCGGCTATTGCCTCGGTAAGCCTTGCTTCGCAACCAAAATGCATGCCAGTGATATCCGACTTATCCGATTTTCCAAAGGCACGGCTCACGCAGGGGAATTATGCGTTTTGCTGGAATGAAAGTTTTTGGCGCACCCGGAAAAATCGTGAATAAATTAATACTTAGAATTATAGGGAAAGGTATTTAAGGGGATTAGGGCGGGCGCAAAAAACAGCTAAATTATGTAGCAGGGGGCGCTTCCTCTTGCCCTAGGCCACTTACATTCAACACGCTTTAAACACAAAC
>CAYJRH010000093.1:0-2189 GCA_964372565.1 uncultured archaeon | reverse complement strand
TCCGAGGCGCATTCTCGGACGCAACGGTTGCACTGGAGGCTTTTAATATTAGAATGCGGTTAATGTGTCAGGCAAAAAAAGTGAAAATATGGCGGACGAAAAGTACATCCAGTTCATCTCAAACTACGACGACTGGGTTTCTATTAAGAAGCTCAAAATCGAGCCCGCGACAGACCCGCGCACGGTCATGGAGTTCCTCGCCAGCCTTGGGACAGGCATTGACAACAAAGTTGAGGCGAACCTGCGGAAAATAATCGACCTGCCGAAAGTTGATGCTGCAATAGCGGAGCTTGGGCTTGGGAAAAGGACTGACACCGCAAAGGCAATTGAGGACGTCTCCTCCCGCAAGGTTAACGCCGTGATAAAAGAAATTGTTGAGCTGACTGGGTTTCAGACCGGGGAGAAGAAGGAGCTCGAGCAATTTTGCAGGGTTTATGCGATGCGGAAGGCGCTCAAAGAGTGCGCATTGCCCGTGGATTACGCCGGGATTGAAATTCCGGGAATGAAAAGGCTGATGAAGAAAAAATCGTGATTCTATGTTCGAGCCGCTGCAGCCAGAAATCGCGTTCGGCCATTTTGTGCAGTCATTCGCAAGCCCGCCGCTTGACGTTTTCTTCCTCCTTATTACGGTTCTTGGAAACCCCGCCTTCTGGTTCATACTCGCGGCTTTTTATTACTGGAAGGGAGAGGAGAAGCGCGCATTCTTCATAGGCCTTGTGCTGCTCTTCACCGCCGCAGTTGTGGGGGTTCTTAAAAATGTCACTGGGCGCTTAAGGCCGTCCCCACAGGAGTTCAGGATGATTGCGCAGGACTCCGAATCCTACCTTTCCTTCCCTTCAGGGCACGCGACAACAATCGCGGGAATGTTCGGGTACAAGTATGAAAGAATCCCGGATTTTTGGCACTACATTTGGATGCTTGTTGTTGGCCTTGTGATGCTCTCGCGCATTTACCTCGGCGCGCACTACCTTGCGGATGTCATTGTCGGCGCGCTGTTCGGTTTCCTCATCGGGAGGCTTGCGCATTACCTCGAGCAGAAATACTCAATGGTAAAATTTTCGAACAAAAAAATATTTGAGGAAGCGGGGCTGTTTTTCATTGTAACGGCATCGCTCACCATAATATTTTTCTTCAGGAGCCTTGCGCTCGTGATGCCGATTTTCGGGTTCTTTGCAGGAATGCTCATATACAAGCTGCTCGGGCATAATGCGCCAAAGCTTTCAGGGAGGCGCATGTGGCTAAAAGTGGTTATCGGGTTCGGCAGCCTGGGCATAATATCTGTTTTCGGGCTGATTGAGGGGGTTGCGGCAGAAATATTTTTCATCTGCGGCCTGTGGGTTACGCTCATATACCCGATTCTCTATGACAGGATAATTGTGGAAAGGAAGCCGCAGCGCACACGCGGCTGAGCGCCAACCCGCCGGCGGAAATCCCCGCAGGGGTTTGGGTCGCGCGGGTAACGTTTATAAACAATTCAAGCCCCCTATAAGTGCATACATTTCTGCCCCGCCTTAGCATAGTAGCTAATGCGTCCGGCTGTAGAACGACCTTTTTCTTTCTCCTGCGGAGAAAGGAAAAAGCTCGGCCAAAAAGAAAGAGGGCGAGCTTCGCTGAAGAAAGAAAAACGTCGGCGAAAAAGAAAGTGCAAAATTGCTTTTTTGTCGGCGATGGTTCCCGTTGCTGGGAACGAAAATAACCGTCTTTTAATTGTTGTGCGGTTACCGGAAGATCCCCGGTGCAAATCCGGGAGGCGGGATACTGTCCCTTTGTGGAAAATGCGCCGGAGGAAAGGCGGACAAGGTTTTCGAGGAAAAGCCTGCGGATGCGGGCGGCGCTGCGGAGGGTTTGGACGATTTGCTGAAGAGCCTTGAGGACGCGGAGAGCGCGGTGAAGTAGCCGCAGCGTTTAATACAGCATGCTTATTATTTTATCGAAGCCTTAGAGGCGATTCCATGCCACATTACGTTTACATTCTGAAGTGCAGGGATGGCACGCTCTACTGCGGCATCGCAAAGGACCTGAAGGCGAGGCTGAATGCACACAATCGGGGCAGGGGCGCCAGATACACCAGGGGCAGGGCGCCGGTGAAGCTTGTTTATTCGGAAAGGAAAAGTAGTATTGGCGCGGCGCTGCGGCGCGAAGCCGAAATCAAGGCGCTGGGCAGGAAAGGGAAGGCCGCGCTGGCGGCA
>CAYJRH010000092.1:0-2233 GCA_964372565.1 uncultured archaeon | reverse complement strand
ACGGAGCGCTGCGGCAGATAACTTATTATATTACATGCGCCTAATTTTTTCAGGAGTGATAAGAATGCCACCGAGGAGAAAAATGCCTAAAAGAGGCAGTGAAAAACCAACATACAGAGTACTTGTGCGGGACAGGGGCGGCTTCAGGGACAGGGGCAATGACCCAATACCAAGAAGCGACCCGAGATATGGTAAACCAAGAAAACCGTTTTAGTGACAAATTGCAAGGAGCTGCCACGATAAAACGGCAATTGTGGCACTGGGCAGCGAACAGCCGCAGCCCAAACCAATTTATTAATGTTTAAACACAATCCTGATTCATGGCAGCAATAGTAATTGTAGGCCTCGCGCGCACGGGAAAGGACACAGCAGCCGATTACATCGCGGAGAAATACGGCTACGCGAAATACACCTTCAGCTCGGTGCTCGCGGAAATGATTGAGAAGCGCGGCGAGGAAGCGACCAAGGAAAAAATGGTGAAGCTGGGCGACCTCCTGCGCAAAAGGATGGGGATGGATGCGCTCGCGAAAATGCTTGGCCGGAAAATCTCGGGGAACGGGAACGTGCTGCTGGTCGGGCCGCGCTCGCCCGAGGAAATAGGATACTTCCGCAAAAGGTTCCCGGGGCTGCGTGTGGTGAAAGTCAGCGCAAAGGAAAACCGGCGCTACGGGAGGAAATCCGAGGCCGACCCGAAATCAAAAAAGGAATTCCTGCAGCGCGACGAAAAGGACATTGTCTCGAAAGGGTTCCGGGCCGCGCTGGACGCCGCCGAGATTGAGATAAGGAATGATTCCACTCTGGAAAGCCTGCACGCGCAGGTCGACAAATTCATGAAGAAAATAGCTTGAGCCCCTGGGCAAAACCTGAATGTGAAAACCGATGAAAGTCTCTGAACTGAAGCCTGAAATGAAAAAAATCGAGATACTCGTAAAAGTCGAGGACAAAACCAAGCCCCACGAAGTCGTGCTGCAGTCCGACAACATGCTCCACCGCATTTGCGACGCGATTGTGGGCGATGAGACGGGCGCGATTTACCTCTCGCTATGGGACGAGATGATTGAAACTGTGCTGCGCGGGAAATACTACAAAATCTCGAACGCATACACCGCAGTGTACAGGAGCTCGCTGCGCCTGAACACGGGCAAATATGCGAAAATAGCGCTTGCAGAAGGCACTTTTGAAGTGAACACCGCGAACAACCTGAGCCTTAAGGAACTCTGAAAACGCACCGGACAGCGCGTTTTATCAACATCCTCGCCATAAATCATTTTATGAGGCAAAGGATTGTGGGATGGCTCAGGAAACTGAAACCTTCTGTCGGCCCGGACTTCTCGATAACATTCGGAAGCGCGGAACGCCGCGAAAATCATGTGGCTCCGCGCCACGAAACCCGCAAGGCCCCGCGCTTTGACTTGGAGCCTTTTTCTGGATACTTCCTGCCGCACATGGATTTCTATAAAATGAAAATTGAGTACACTGATTTCTTGAGGACGTTCCTGAAAATAGGGAGAATACGGCCGATTGTGCTTAACGCGGTACAGGAGATAAATGGCCTCCCATTTGCTTGCACAATCGAGTCTGGTGGAGGCGTTTTCAGGGATAAGGAACTCAGGGAAATCTGCACAAGCGTGCCAGCCCTCATGGAGAAAAAACCGGCCGGCAGGGGAAACAATGAAAAGGTCGTGTACGAGGCGCCATACGTCGTATTCAATCTGAACGGCTCGATGCCAGAAGCCTATGCGTTTCTCCGGGGAATTCTGGAATGGAAGGAAAAAAGATTCCCTAAGGCAGCAGTTACAACTGATTTAGGGATAGAGGTGCGGGCCCCATACAGCACGGGCGCGAACGACATGGCATACAAGGAACTGCCGATTGAACAGGCGATTGAAAGCCACAGGCAATCGCAGGAATTCATGCAGGCATTCGAAAAATTCCTTCACGAGAAAAAATGGCAAATCTAGCTTTAAAAGCTTAATTTACGCCTAATAAGTAGGAAATCCGCCGGAAGTCAGAGTACGGCCTATCGAGCCCAAAGGCGAAGATAGGGCGCTCCCTACCGACGAGCTTGTCGGGGCGTATAGCTCAGCCTGGTCAGAGCATTGGTCTTATACACCAAGTGTCGGAGGTTCGAATCCTCCTACGCCCAAACTCGCCTTTTTCTTTTCGTTGGCACGAAAAGAAAAACGCGACCGAAAAAGAAAAGTGCATAAGGCATTTGCCAAAATGAAAAGAA
>CAYJRH010000091.1:0-2469 GCA_964372565.1 uncultured archaeon | reverse complement strand
AAAGTGTAAGGAAAAGCGTTGGCGGAAAGAAAAAGAATTAATGCGTTGGCGGAAAAACGGAAATCGAAACTAATTTGTGAAAATGAAAAGTGCCGTTTGTTCAGACCGTTATCAGCAGCCTGCCTTTCTTGTAAACGTAAACCCCTGCAATGAGCGAGGCGAGGCCCACAATGTAAAGGATTGTGGCTCCACTGCTGTTGTCCATGAACTGCTGCCTGAAGCCCTCAACTATGCACGCTATGAAAAGCCCGCCGAGGACCACGACCATGAAATAGAAAACGAGGGTCTTGAGGAGCTGAATCTCCACCACTACCGCTTCTTTTGACATGCTCTAAGTATAGTTATTGTGGTATATAAAGGTTTTCCGGGGTGAAAGGCTTTACGGGGAGGCATTTGGCGGGAACAGCACGAGCTTGAACTCTTCCGGATAGTGCAGCGTCTCGAAATCCCTTATGATGTCGGAGAATTTGTACCTTAATTCTGAAAGGAACATGTAGTATTCCTGCTTTTCCCCCATGTAAAGCTCGAATTCAAAACCAGGGCCAACAATTTATAAATGTAAGTTCAGGCTTACTTGTAAGCCTACTCCCACTCAATCGTCGCCGGCGGCTTGTGCGTCACGTCCAGCATCACCGCGCCGATGCCCTTCACTTTGAGGATTTTTTCCGCCATTGCAAGCAATATTTCCTTCTTCATGGCATAGAATTTCGCGGTCATTGCCTCGCGTGAGCTCACGGGGCGGAGCACTATCCCCTCGCCCCTGCCGCCAAAATCAACCGGAATCAGCACAACCGGAAACTGCCAGATTTCGCCCATGAGCCCTGCCTTTCCGGCCTCACCCATCGCAACCGAATCAGCATCCTGCAGGGTTGCAACCCTTTCCTTCGCAAGAAATGCTTTCTTCAGGGAAACCGCCCCGATTTTTTCAGGCCTCACAAGGGCGACAACCCTGTTCACGGAATTGAACGAGTTCGTAATCATGGTTGATGCCCTCTCCAGCATTTCATAATCAATTTTGCCCTGCAGGAGGGCCACGTTCCTGTAAGTGCGGTTGTCGCCCTGCACCCCGACCGCCTTAACCGGCAGGAGCTTTGCCGAGTAGCCGGATTTTTGCGCGAGCAAATTTATTCCCTTTTCCGCAGCCAAATCAATTTCCTCTTTTCCTCCGCTGCAAAGAATCCTTATTGCAAGCCCCGGCCCAGGGAAAGGGTGCCTTTCAACCAATTGTTCCGGAAGCCCGAGCAGTTTTCCGAGCTCGCGCACCTCGTCCTTGTAAAGCTGTGCCAGCGGCTCAATCACGCGGCCCTCCCCGATCATTTTCATTATTGCGGGCGCGCGGTTGTGATGCGTCTTTATCCTGTTCGAGTTTTTCGTTCCGCCGGTCTCAATCGTGTCCGGATATATTGTGCCCTGCCCCAAAATCCATTTTTTGTCATCCAGCCCGAGCCTGCCAAGCTCTTCGGCAGCAACATCGATGAACAGCTGCCCTATGATTTTCCTTTTTTCCTCGGGCTCCGCAACGCCTTCCAGCGCGGAGAAGAATTTTGCGGAAGCGTCGACAACATTGACATCCTTTATTCCGAGCTTCTCAAGCTCCTTTTTCACCGAAGCGCTTTCGCCCTTGCGCATGAACCCTGTATCAACGTGCAGCGCGTGCACCCGTTCAGGCCCGAGCGCCTTTGCAAGGAGCGCCAATGCGACAGCAGAATCCACGCCGCCGCTCAGCAGGAGGAAAACATTTTTCCCCGCCGCCGCCTTTCGGATTTCGGCAACCTTTTCCCACAGATAATTTTTCATAGACCACCCGCGGCTGCATTTGCACACGCCGAAAACAAAATTGGAGAGTATTTTGAGCCCGTTCTCCGTGT
Organism: uncultured archaeon; assembly: GCA_964372565.1. Lineage (GTDB taxonomy): Archaea > Iainarchaeota > Iainarchaeia > Iainarchaeales > Iainarchaeaceae > UBA10205. The sequence goes on along the minus strand of CAYJRH010000091.1, from coordinate 601 downwards.
GCGTGACCTCCGGGTGGAACTGGAGCCCATAGATTTTTTTCGCATCATTTGCAATCGAAGCGTATTCGCAATCCGAAGTCGAGGCGGTTCCTGAAAACCCCGCAGGGAGCCTTGAAACTTTATCCCCGTGGCTCATCCAAACAGTGAATTCCTTCGGCATCCCTTCAAAGAGCTTCCCTCCCGAAGGCCTGAGCTTCGCGGCCCCGTATTCCTTTACCTTCCCTGGTTCGACCTTTCCGCCCAATTCATGCCCGATGAGCTGCTGCCCGTAGCACAGCCCGAGGGTTGGAATCCCGAGCGAAAAAATCCCGCGGTTGAATTCCGGCGCGCCCTTGTCATAGACGCTCGCGGGCCCGCCGCTCAATATGATTCCTTTCGCCCCGCCCAATTCCCTTTCAGTTGCAGTGGGAAGGAGTATTTCCGAGTAAACCCCGAGTTCGCGCACGCGCCTCGCGAGAAGGTGCGTGTACTGGCTCCCGAAGTCAAGGACAATTATCTTGCCGCCTGCCATAAATAGGAATTGCCACGGAGCTTTTAACAACCTTTTTCGCCTCCGAATTCCGCTTCGGAACACGCGCAGAACGAAGTTCTGCGGTGCACC
>CAYJRH010000090.1:0-2662 GCA_964372565.1 uncultured archaeon | reverse complement strand
GCGCTTACGTTCTTTTTCTTTTCCGGTCGCGCTTTTCTTTTTCTTCCAAGAAAAAGAAAAGGGCGAGTGTGGACCCTGCGGGAATCGAGCCCGCGTAATCGGAAAAAAGCCGCCGGAGAAGCCTGTTCGATTCAAGGATAGCTCAATTGGACCCTGCGGGTTTCGAACCCGCGACCTCACCCATGCCATGGGTGCGCTATTGGCGAAAAGGAATCACTGCCGAATTTGGCAACTCACTCTTCTCTACCAGCTGAGCTAAGGGCCCTAAACCTTTTTCAAGCTCCTCCAGCGAGCAATAGAAATGGTCGACGTAAGCTTTTAATAAAGCGCTCTCAATGGGGCGGGGCTTGCCTCTTCGGTTAGGATCCAGAACAACCCCGATTGTTTTGATTTCTTTGGATATCATTTCTTTTACAATGGCGGAGGAGCCCCGCTGCCGCTGCCAAGTCCGGAAAAATCGGACAGATCTGGATCAGGAGCTTTAAGGCGAAATTAAGAGCACGTTGTCGCCCCGCAAAAGGACTTTGCCGTACTTGCTCTTCACTTCCCCGCCCATCAGCATTTCCGCGTCCTCGAGGACAACATTCATGTGCACATCGTACGCTTTGAGCGTGCCCCTGAACACAACGCCTTCCTTCAATTCAACCATAACTCCTTTTCCGATGGCTTCGGTAAGCAGGTCAAATGGCCTGTCGTTCATTGCGCTTTCACCCCTTCATCCGGCTTCTTCCTGAAGATTGAGAGCAGCTTTGCGATGATGTTTCCGAGGAAACCTGAGCCCTGCGATTCGTCGCTGGCCATCGGGATGCCCGCGAGCTTTGCCGCCGCCTTCTGTATCGCAACGGCCGCGGGGGTATTGGGCTTTGCAATCATTATGGGCTGGGGGTTTTCCGACATAGAGCTGCGCCTCAGCTCGTCATCATAAGGAATCGTCGCGAAAACCGGGAGCTCGAGCATTTTCATTATGTCGTCCTTCTTTATCTCGCCTTTCTCCATCCTCATGAAATTGATGAGAATGCCAATAGGCTTGCTGCCGAGCCTTTGCGAAACAATCTTCGCCTTGAGGACATCGGCAATGCTTGTGCTTGTCGGCATGGCAATGAGGAGCACCTCATCCGAAGCCGAAATCGCGGCCATCACGTTCTTTTCGATGCCGGCGGCGCAGTCAAGGAGCACGAAATCGAACTGCTGCTTGATGAGGCCTATGACGCTCTGCAGCCTTTCCGAGTCAACGCGCCTGTAATTCTCGAGGCTCAGGCCCGAGGGGATGAACTTCAATCCTGAGGGGCCGTCGTAGACCGCATCCTGTATGCTCGCTTCGCCCAGCAGCACATCGTGCAGTGTTATTGGCGAGTTCTGCATATTGAGTATGAGCGAAAGGTTGGCCATCGCTATGTCGGCATCCACAAGGCAGATGTTAAGGCCGCGCTTTGCCAGCGCAATGCCCAAATTGGCGGTGATTGTCGTCTTGCCGACTCCGCCCTTGCCTGATATAAGCGAAATTACCCTTCCCATCGAATAACAAAAACAGGGCTATAAATAAAAAGCTTCCTTCGCGGCAAAAAGCCAGAAAACCGTGAAATAAGCGATTTTTGTGGAAAATGCGGCGAAAATCCGAAAGAATGTTTTTCAGTTCGCGCCTTCCTTCAACAGGAAATTCTCGATCTCGCGTGCGAGCGCCTTGAGCTCTATTGTAGTCAGGTCCGAAGAGGCATTCACCATGAAGAGCTTCTTGTTCATCGGGAAAATCATGCTCCAGCTGCCGTTTGTGCCGCGGACCATTATTGTTTCGCTCTTCGGGATTTCCGACTTGACATAGCTGAACAGCGCCGCGCCGGTTATTGCCTGCGCCATGGAATCGCCGTTGGCGGAGGCGATTGCGCTGCCGTTGAATGAGGCGACTACTATATCATCAACGAGGTGCTTGCGCTTCAGCTCGCTGAAAAACTTTTTCACGTCGCCGGTGTTGGTGTCGAAGTGGTGCTTCACAAGGTAATCCTCGAAGTACTTTATGTGCGCCGTGGGCTGGGATGTGTCGTCCATGTCAAGCACTTTCAGCGCGAACTGCCTGAGCAGCCGCCTCGCATTGTCCAGCATTTTTTATTCTCCCAATCCGCTTAACCCTAGCTTCTTGAAAATGTCAACCTTTGACTCTTCCTTTTTCACGATGTTTGTGAGGACGCTTTTCGCGTACTCGCCTGAATATGCCTTCGGAATCAGCCTACCGACGTCATTCCTCGAAATCTGCTTCAAAAGCTTGCTCTTGTCGTTGAACGCTGTCACCAGGTCAACCTGCTGGTTGCTCAGGGAAATAATGTCAGCGATAACGTAGACAGCCGCGAAAGAATTAAAAACGTGCGGAATCGCGGCATCGCCGAATATGGTTATTCCGTGGAGCTCGTATTCGAACAATGAAGCTATCAGTTCGCCGTCGCGGAAAATAAGGACGCCTTCCTCGATGCCGTCAAAGCCCTCAAGGGTGTTCACAAGATACCCGGAGAATTTCTTGTCAAAGAAGCCTTCAAGGAGCCTCTTTGCGTCCATTTCACGGAGGTTCATTTCCCTCGAAACGACCTCTCCAACGGGAAGATTCATGCATACCACTTTGCCGAAGCAACCTTATTCATTGTTTTTTTGGGCATTTAAATCCTTTGTTCAATGC
>CAYJRH010000089.1:0-2670 GCA_964372565.1 uncultured archaeon | reverse complement strand
TTTTTTTAAAGTGTTTAACTTTTGCCCGGTTTTCGGGTTTTTTGTTTTTTGAGCGATTGAAGCCTTAATGCGCGAAAAGCCAAAATGCGTTATGTAGATTAAATCGGCAATATTGGCGCCGGCTTCCTCTTGTGCTCCGTTGCTTCAATTGCGCGGGAAATTTTTTCGGCGATTTTTTTCTGCGCCTTTGGAATTTTCCCCTTTTTCTCATTCAGGATTATTGGCAGCAACGCATCAAGTGCGTTATAGGTTATGCCCAGTTCTTTCTCATCTTCCTGGCCTTCCCAGAGCTCCGCTGTTGGCGCCTTGCCCAAAATCTCTTTTGGGATGCCGAGGCGCTGCGCCAGGCCCCGCACATCCTTCTTTAATAGCGCCCCAATTGGGAAGAAATCCGCTGCAGAATCCCCGTATTTAGTGAAATAACCCATAAATAGCTCGCTTTTGTTTCCCGTGCCCGCGACAAGCGCATTTTGGGAGTTGGCATAGTTGTAAAGGATTGCCGCGCGGACCCTTGCGTTGATGTTTGCTTTTGCAATAGCGCTCTGCTGCCACGGCAGCTCCGCAAATGCGTGCAGAAAATCGTCAATCTCGACCATAAAATGCTGGACGCCCAACTCCGTTGCGATGCTCCCTGCATCAGCCATGTTCTGCCGCTTGGTTATGGAGGTGTTCGGCATTAGAATTGCCGTGACGTTTTCCTTGCCGAGGGATTTGGCAAGCAAGGAAAGGACGACGGCAGAGTCAATGCCGCCGCTCAGGCCGACAACGGCTTTGGCCTTGCCGGCCTTTTTGAAAAATTTTTGGATGCCACTGATGAGGCGCCGCTCCGTTTTCGCGTAATCCATTTTCATTGCCCCGTTGCCTGTTCATGAAACTATTTCAACTAATTTCACGATGTCCTTTATCTCGAAATCCGCCTTTGTCTTTGTGTCTGGAAAAATCTGCCCATACTTTGCAAGGCACGTTCTCATGCCAGCCCTCTTTGCGCCTTCTATATCCCTTCCGGGGTTGTCTCCGACAAAGAGTATTTGCTCCGCCGGAATTCCCAGCGCCTTTAATGCCGCACTGAACGGCATTTTGCTGGGCTTGCGCTTCCCCGTGTCATCAAGCGTGACAACAACATCAAAGAAATCCGCAATACCCATCTCCGTCAGGCGCATCCATGCCTTTAGCCGCGGGGCATCGCTCACAATGCCGAGCCTTGCCCCTTTTTCCTTCAGCGCAATCAGCGTGCTCCGCACATGCGGATATGGCTCCAAGTAACCTACCTGCATTTTCCTGTAAGCGTTTATCCCGCGCGAGAGTATGCGGTAATCTATTTTGCCCATGACTTTTTTCAGGAATTCCTGGAATATCTCGCCATGCTCGATCCCGTGCACGCCGTACAGGCCAAAAAGTTCCTTGTAAGCCTTTTCCTTCTCCATTGGAAGCCCGGCGTCAATCATCGCGCTGATTGCGGCCTCGCAGCTTATGTTCTTCATCCGCATGAAGTCGATTAAAGTGTTATCCAGGTCAAATAGCACCGCTTTTATTGCCATGAGAGATTGTTCCCCAGATGCTGATAAAAAGCTTATATACCACCTTGCGCCTGGTTTTTTGCATGGACAGCCAAGTAATCGAAATGTTCGCGAAATCCGTTTTCTTCTTTGCAGTCGGGGTTACCCTCGCCTCGCTTTTCATGTGGAGCATGATGCAGGGCGTAACGCTTCATTTGGCCGGAAAGGATTCCTCGGCTTTCGGTTTCTATTTCGTCGGCTGGGTTTCCGGGGTCGGCGCGCTGGCACTTTATTGGCAGGCCAAGAGCCTTTTCCACTTCGCGCAGATATCGAAGTGAAATTGCCCGGCCATGATGCGATTACAAGCCCTTAGACATCAGCACTAAACCCATTTCCTTGTACCCGGCTTTCACATAAATTTTGAATGCTTTTGCGTTCGTTTTCGCAACAAAATAAACAAATTTCGCCCCGCCCTTTCGCAATTTGCCCTCCGCCTTTGCAAGGAGTATTCTGCCAAGTCCTTTGCCTTGGTACTGCGCGCTCACAACAATTTCCTTGATACAACCGGCCTTTTTAGCCAGGAAAAAATCAAAATCGAAAACAACGAAGCCAAGAATCGTACCAGCAGTTAACGCCACTAACATTTTGTGGTTGTCAAAATACTCCCTGATTTTTCTTTTAGCGGCGTGGGCGTCCCATTTTTCATTGTAGGGGGATTTTCTAAATTCTTCGCGGAATATTTTGGCGACTTGCGCCAAATCGGTAGTTCGGGCCACGCGAATTTTTACTGCCATAAACAGAACAAAAAGTTGAATTCACTTCTTTTTCTTCGGGATCTTTGGCGCCTGCTCAATCTGGGCTCCGCCCTGCTCCGCCCCATAGCCAACCCAAAGCAGGTCCTCCGCCTTTCCGCCCTTTTTCACGGTTTCGTTGAACTCTTCAATATCCTCCTCATCAAGGCCTAGGTTTTTCAGCACACGGTCATGCTCCTCGAGCTTCATTTCATTGAACTCCTCGCGCCACATCTTCATGCCAGCCGTTTCCGGAAGCGGCCTGCCCTCCCTTTTCCTCACAGCCATAAATGAGGTTGGGGATGAAAGCTTTAAAAGTGTTGCCGGGAAATGTGACGACAGGCAATTTCGCGGATGTCTGTGGCACCCACACTCCTGTTGAC
>CAYJRH010000088.1:0-2720 GCA_964372565.1 uncultured archaeon | reverse complement strand
ATCGGCTCCTCAAGCCACCCGAATGAGGACAAATGGTACGGAAGCAATGACATAGACCTGAACTGGGCATCGGTTTCAGGGGCAACGTACCAATATGCCCTGGACGGCAACTCCGTAAGGACGCCAGATTCAAACAATGAAACAACATCAACGACAAAGGCATACTCCAACCTAGCTGATGGCACTTACTATTTCCACCTGAGGGCGTGCAACGGAAGCGGTTGCGGCGGAACCGACCACTTCAGGATAAGGATTGACACAACGGCGCCCGCGCCTGCGGGAAGCCTTTCAGGGTTCGGCCAGTCGAACGGCTCGATTTACCTCACCTGGGGCGCACCAACTGATGCTTCCGGCATAAGGGAATACACGATTTACAGGAATATTTTCCAGAAAGTCAACAACAGGGATTTCGTGCCAAGCGATTCAGGAGTGAAAAAATTCACGGGAATAACAGGCACAAGCTACACCGACCGCAACGGCCTTGAATCAGGAATCGCGTATTACTACAGGCTGCAGGCAACCGACAACGCGGGAAATGAAGGAAGCATGACCGCGGTCTACAAGGTGCTCAATTCAGGCACATCATGCTCGCTGGAACTCGGCTCTGGCATTCCTGAGTTCTTGCGCGGCGAAAGCCTTAATGCAACAATCACCGTGAGCGGCGGAAGCATAAAGAACGCCGCGCTCCGCTCGAAGTTCCCTGGCACAGGGCTGAAGAACGAGCAGGCAGGGTTGCAGGGAACAACAATAAACGTTTCATTGCAGGTTCCGCAGGATGAATCCGGCAACGGTTACATCGAGATTGACGGCAAGGATGCCGCGGGCAACGCATGCAAGAAGCAGTTCGGCTTCAAGGTTGACTTTGAAAAGCCGGCGGTTGAAATAACCTCGCCGAGCGCCGATGCACTTGTCTCGGGAACCATTGCTTTCACAGTGAATGCAGAGGATGCTGTTTCGGGAATTGCGGAAGTGGCATTCTATGCAGACGGCAAGGCGCTTGCCGCGCCGCAGAAGAACGGCGCCGTTTACACGCTCCAGTGGAACTCTGAATCCGTGGAAGCCGGAAAGCACGCCCTTATGGCGAAGGCAAAGGATGGCGCAGGCAATGAAAAAACTGCGCAGGTTGAAGTTCGAACAGAGGGCACAGGCAGCTTCACAACAAAGGAATATTCTTATGATTCCGGAAAAATCCGCGGGCTGCTCAAGAGCGCCGCAGTTAAAGATTCGCTTGTTGCATCCGCTGAAAAGCTCATAAACGAGAACAAACCGAGGAGGAAACTTGAAATCACGAAATCCGGCGGGAAATACACGGCAACAATAACGGTTACCCTGAAGAACACCGGCTCGGCAAAAGGCCTGCAGGTAATCGAAGTCATCCCGAAATCCGTTGCAAGCAGCGCGAGGGACATCACGAGCGAACAGGAGTTCACTGTAATCCAGAACGACCCCATAATCAAGTTCGATTTGGGCGAGGTCGCATATAATGGGGAAAAGAGCATTGCATATGTTGCGGGAAAAGGGCTGACTGAAGCGCAGGCGCGGCAGGTTTCTGCCGGGTTCGGCTCGTTTGCAGCGCCGCCCATTGTGCTTGAGGGCGATGTCGCAAACCCCATTGAAATCACGAACACCAATGACCTCATTTTCTGGGGATTCATCGTGCTGATTGGGCTGTTCATTCTGCTGATTATTTTTGTTGTGCTTGGGGGAGGCGCGTTCCTGCTCCACAGGCATCTGAAGACAAGGGAATCGTTTGCCGCACCGCCTTCATTGAAGCCGGAGATCAGGCCGAAGAGGCTTCCGCAGGAAAATGAGCCCATGCGGAAGCGCAAGTGGGCGTCAAAGTAACCAAAACCCTCTTTTGAGGCGTTTTGCGCAAAGCACACTTGGTTTTAATTTTTTCCCTCCTCCACCTTAACGTGGCAGAAACGTACATGGCGGCAGTTGTCGGCGCGGGGCCCGCGGGGTTGGCTGCGGCAAGGAGGATACAGGAGCGCGGGTGGAAAACCGCGGTGCTCGAGGAGCACCCCACTGTCGGCGACCCCGTGGCGTGCACGGGCCTGATCAGCGCCTCGGGAGTGCATGACCTTGGGATAAGGAAGGAAGTCGAAGAGGTGCTGATGAACAAGGTGCGGGGAGCGAAGATTTATTCGCACAACCACGAGCTCATTGAAGTGAAGCGCAGCGAGACCGCGGCGTTTGTTGTTGACCGCGGCGAATTCGATAAAGTGCTTTGCCGCGGCGCGGTAGAGGCCGGGGTTGATTTGAAGCTGAACACGCGCATGATTGACGTGCGCAATGAAACGGTTTTTGTGGAGCACAAGGGCAGGGGCGAGCTGCTCAAGTCGAAGGTTGTTGTCGGCGCCGACGGCGTTAACTCGCGCACGCGCAAAATCATGGGCATCAACACGACGGCGGAAAACTTTGTGCATGCGTACCAAGTGGATGCGAAAGGAAATTTTGACCCGAAATATGTGCAGATTTTCTTCGGGGATTACGCCAAGGATTTCTTCGCGTGGATAGTGCCCGAGAATGAGGAGCGCGCCCGCGTGGGGCTTGCAAGCACCTCGGGCAACATCAGGAAGGACTTCAATGTCTTTGTCAGCGAGAAGCACGTCAACGGCGAGTTCTGCGACATGTGCTCCTCGCTCATACCGGTAGGCGAGCCGCTGAAGGGCATTGTGAAGGAAAACATGATGCTTGTGGGCGACGCCGCGTTCCAG
>CAYJRH010000087.1:0-2813 GCA_964372565.1 uncultured archaeon | reverse complement strand
ACCATCCAGTGGTTCTAAATGATTCGGTTTTTGCCCATATAAATATGCCGTTGCAATTGGCTTTTTTAGAGTGGCATTTTGCCTTTTTCAGCCAACTACATAACAAAAACAGTGTTTAAATATTCCAAGCGCAGGAATGTTATTGCACCTTTGTTTTTTGGGTGTGGTTGGAGGCGGGAAAAATGGTGTTCGTTAATCAGGATAAAAGGCAGCCGAAGGTCGAGAGGAATTACAAGTATGGCGCCCAGCACAAGTGCGTGAACTGCGGCTCCGAAATCGACAACCCTTACGGCAGCATCGACGCAAGAAGGTTCTGCAGCACTAAGTGCCGCGAAGAGTATTTCGGGCAGTGATTGCGCGTTTTATGGCTGATTGCAAAGTTTAAATAGCTTTCATGCATTACTTGTGCATAGGCAATTTCATTTGCATTCAGGTTTTTATCGAAAAGGAGGTTGGATTCACATGGCAGGCAAACCGGCATTCGGCGGCTACAGCATTTGCTTCAAGGGCTGCAACGATTCAGTCGAGAGCGTCTTCGGAAGCGGCAAGATAGCCCCGTCCGAGATGACAAAAAAGCTCTGGGTTTATGTGAAAGCAAAGAAGCTTTCCTCAAAATAAACAAATTAAAATTCTCAAGGCTCCGCAGGAATTTCCGCGGAGCCGGATTTTGTTTTTTCATTCCATTGTTCTAATTTCTATTGCACTATTATTGTTCCTTTCATTGATGTGTGTATGCCGCAGTGGTATGCGTACGTTCCCGGTTGTGTAAACTTGTGTGAATATGTCTGGACATTGCTGATTGTGCCGGACTTCAGTTCGCCTCCCAAATCGGAAGTGACTGTGTGCGGCGCGCTGTCATTGTTTGTCCATGTCACCATGTCCCCAGCTTTTATCGACAATTCACCTGGAGAAAAAGCGAAATTCTGTATGCTTACAGCGATGCTTGCAGAGCCTGTGCTAGGCGGGCCCGGATTAGGGTTGTCCGGATTTTTTCCGCCCGTATTCTGCTGCTGTGCGCAGCCGCTGATTATCAGCAGCGCAAAAACTGTTCCAATTATAATAATATTCGGCAAATTTTTTATCATTCAATCCCCCCCGTATGTATCCTATGGATATGTGATATAATACTTAGTTTTCGGCGCAAAAGGTGTTCTGCCAAAATTAAAGCGGAAAGGCAACAATTAAATCCATATTAAGCCCAAATTGTACAGATGCCGACAATACAAGAGCGCCTCGACGCAGTTCCAATATATGATTTCATGGCAGTTTTTTTGGCTACTCTTGGCATTGTTTCAGATGCCTACTTGAACCTTTTTCTCTCCGCCAGGTGGCCAGTTTTTTTGGCGTGGCTCGGGCAGCTGGCCGCAATCCCCGCGTTTGCAGCCCTTCTTGATGTAGCGATTAAGCACTTTGCCCTCAAGAAGCCGTTTGCCGTTCCCAAGACCGCGCTGATAAGCGGGCTGTTCATTGCAGGGATTATTGACCCGTCAGCTCCTATAATCGTGCCGTTAAGCGCAGCGGCAATTGCAATCCTTTCCAAGCACCTTCTGAGATTTCGGGCCAGAAACATTTTCAACCCCGCGGCTTTCGGAATTGCTGTTACAGGAATTTTGTTCACTTACATCTTCGGCATTAATGTGGTGGGCGCGTGGTGGATTGCATCGACATTGCTTGTAATCCCGTTTGGCTTATTCATATCCAAAAGAATGGAAAAACTTCCCCTTACTTTAACTTTTTTCATCACCTATGTCCTCACGCTGCTCTTGGTGTTTGGGCGGTCGCCTGGCTCTTTTGCCGAACCTATTTTTGTTTCCACTTTCCTGTTCTTCGCCTCTTTCATGCTCATTGAGCCGAGAACCTCGCCATACACCTTGGGAGGGATGCTGGTTGGCGGTTTCGGAGTTGGCATGCTTTCTGCAGCTCTTCCCGCAATCCTTCCGTCTGTTGAATACACACTGTTTGCCCTGCTTGTGATGAACGTTTTCAAGGATTTCCTTGACAGGAAGCTGCCTGATAACAGCCCTGCATAAATTATTCTCTCGGCGTATTTTTTTTGGCATCAGTGCTTAAATATCGAGGTAAACCTTGCCGTTTTCTACTATTACTTTGTAGGTTGGCAGCTTTATGCTTTCCATCATCTTGTTCTGCCCTGTTGTCACGTCGAACTGCCAGCCGTGCCAGGGGCATGTTACGATATTGCCCTCAAGTTCGCCTTCCCCGACAGGCCCGTCCCGATGCGGGCAGATTCCATGCATTGCATAAATACTTTTGCCAATTCTGAACAGCCCTATATTGTTGCCATTCACGGACACCATCTTTCCCGCGCCGGCAGTTATTTCCTTTTCTTCGGCTACCAAAATTTTTCCCATCCAGACACTCCAAATATAATCATGCAAAACAGCTTTTTAACCCATGTTTTCTCAGAATCTTCGGGGCGAACACATTTCTAGAAAATCGTCGGGTTTCCTCTTATTTTTTAGCAAATTTATTAATTCAACTCCCAATTTTTTTACCCTCCAGAGTTGGTAATTATTTTTTAAACCGGAAATTCGCGGTGAATGGGATTTGAACCCATGCTCCTGTGAAGGAACACGCTGGCTGTCAACCTTTTTCTTTTCTTGGAAGAAAAGAAAAACGTTGACGAAAAAGAAAAGAACCAAGCCGGCACTTTTCTTTTCCGATAACGCTTTTATTTTCGTGCTAACGAAAAGAAAAGGGTTATTCCAGGCGTGCGCATTAGACCGCTCTGCCATCACCGCAACCTTTTTCTTTTCTTCTCCGAAGAAAAGAAAAACGTTGACGAAAAAGAAAAG
>CAYJRH010000086.1:0-2969 GCA_964372565.1 uncultured archaeon | reverse complement strand
CTCAAGAGCGGTCACTTTGTTAAAAAACTGATTACTTAAACACCGAAAAACCTTTTAAATGCAGCCCAAACGCCCTTTTTCGGCCTTCAAAATGCGTCATTTTTTTGCCAGGAGCGCCCTTTCCGCCAGCGCGAGCCTCTCGTGCGTGTCCGTTGTCAGCCACATGCCTTTATGCTCGAATGCGAACAGTTTTCCTGCAAGCGCGAGTTCGGGAAAAAGCGTGCGCTCGATCAAATTGAACCCCGCGGGGAGGTATTCGAGCGATTCCTTTTCAATTACATACGCCCCTGCGTTCACGAGATTGCTTGGCGCTTCCCCGATTTTCGGCTTTTCCACAAACTCCGAGATTTTTTTCCCCGCAAGCCTCGCAACCCCGAACCCCGTGACATCCGCAACTTCGCAGAGCGCAATCGTGGCCCCGGCTTTGCTCGCGTGGTGCTGGTTCGCCATTCCGATAAGGTTGAAGTCCGCAATGTTGTCGCCGTTCAGCATGTAGAACGTGCCGTCAAGCATTCTCTCGCACTCCTTGAGCGCGCCCCCTGTCCCGAGCGGCTCGCGTTCCACGGAGTAGATTATGCGTGCGCCGAATTTCTCGCCGGAGCCGAAATGCCCCTCAATCTTTTCATGCATATGCCCCGTGCCGAGGATTATTTCCTCGACCCCGTGGCGGACAAGCAGCTCAATGGCATATTCAAGTATGGGCTTTCCCGCAACCTTCACAAGCGGCTTCGGGATTGCATCAGTAAGCGGGCGCAGCCTCTCCCCCTTCCCGCCCGCGAGGACAAATGCCTGCCGCACTTCCATGGAAGACTATTATATCCGGCAAATAAAAGGGTTTTGGAGCGGCTGTACCAATTTGATTTAAAATGGGTGCGGCACCCCTCTATACTGAAATTAACCGCTTTTTTTTCAATTTACTTCAAGGCAGAATGGTTCAGAATGAGGATATCGGTTTTTGGAACTGGCTATGTGGGCCTGGTTGCAGGCACTTGCCTCGCCGATTTGGGCAACGAAGTCACATGCGTCGATGTCGACGCGAAAAAGATAGAGGCCCTCTCCGCGGGGAAAATCCCTATTTATGAGCCGGGCCTCGGGCAGCTTGTTGCGCGGAACGCGAAAGAGAAGAGGCTTTTTTTCACAACCGATGCCGCAAACGCAGTGAAAACAGCTGAAGTGATATTCATCGCCGTTGGCACCCCGCAGGGCGAAACAGGGAAGGCGGACCTGAAGTATGTGATGCAGGTTGCGGAAACAATAGGGAAAAACATGGATTCCCCAAAAATTATCGTGGGCAAGAGCACCGTGCCTGTCGGCACCTCGCGCAAAGTCAAAGCGGCAATTGAAAAATTCACGAAGCAAAGGGTTTCGGTAGTTTCCAACCCCGAGTTCCTTCGCGAAGGCTCCGCTGTGAAGGATTTCCTCGAGCCCGACCGCGTTGTCATAGGTTCGGCTGATGAAAAGGCTACAAGCGCAATGCTGGACATTTACAAGCCGCTTGGCAGCGAGATTCTCGTAACCCTGCCGGAGAGCGCAGAGCTGATAAAATACGCATCGAACGCATTCCTCGCGACCAAGATTTCATTCATCAACGAAATCGCGAACCTCTGCGAGCGCACTGGCGCGGATGTGGGCGAAGTCGCGAAAGGCATGGGGCTTGACAGGAGGATAGGGAAGGATTTCCTCAACGCGGGCGCGGGCTATGGCGGCAGCTGCTTCCCGAAGGATGTTCAGGCGCTGCGCAGGATTTCAGGCGACGCGGGTTACGAATTCAGGATAATAGGGCAGGTTGAAAGCGTGAACGCGAACCAGAAGCTCGTCCCTTTCATGAAGCTGAAGAAGGAGCTCGGCAGCCTCGCCGGAAAAAAGGTGGTTGTTCTCGGGCTCGCGTTCAAGCCAAACACGGATGACATGCGCGAGGCGAGCTCGATTGAAATAATCAATGCGCTCCTCAAGGAAAAGGCGAGTGTCGTTGCCGTTGATGAAATAGCGAAAGCGAACGCGCAGAAAATTTTCAAGGGGATTGAATACGCGGCATCGCCTTATGGTGCCGCAAAGGGCGCGGACGCAATCATCCTTGTAACGGAATGGAACGAGTTCCGCGAGCTCGATTTCGCGAGAATCGGGAAGCTAATGAAATCCAAGGTGCTCATCGACGGCAGGAACATTTATGGCAAGGAAAAGATGCTGGCCCTCGGCTTTGCATATCATGGGATTGGGCGGTGAAAAATCTTGAAGGGACTTATCTTAGCCGCGGGGTACGCCACCAGATTGTGGCCGCTCACAAAGAACAAGCCCAAGCCGCTCCTTGATGTGAAAGGCAAGACAATGCTGGAGCACATCATAAAGCACTTCACTGAAATAAACGGCATTACCGCAGTTTACATCATCACAAACGAAAAATTCCACCACGATTTCGAGGACTTTGTTGAAGGGTTCAAATTCCCGATTCCGATAAAGGTCATCAACGACATGACCGCTTCGAACGAGGAAAGGCTCGGCGCAGTGGGCGACATGAAGTACGCGATAAAGGAAGCGAAGATTGACGACGACCTGCTCGTGATTGCGGGCGACAACCTTTTCGAGTACAGGCTGGCGGATTTCCACAAATTTTTCGCCCAAAAAGGCCACTCGGTCGTCGCGTGCAAGGACATGGGCTCGCTTGATGAAGTGCGCGAGAAATTCGGCGTTGCAGAGCTCTCTCCGGATGCCCGCATTATTGGCTTTGAGGAGAAGCCAAAGGAGCCGAAGAGCCAGCTCGCTTCAACAGCGTGCTACATTTTCACTCGGCAGGACTTGAAGGAAATCGACCATTACATCGAAGCGGGCAATAAGCCCGACAACGCCGGGGATTTCGTCGCCTGGCTCTCGCGCCACAAGCCAGTTTATGGTTTTGTTTTCAAGGAAAAATGGTATGACATAGGAAGCTTTGAGAGCCTCGGGAAGGCGAGGGAGGAGTTTGATGGGTGAAA
>CAYJRH010000085.1:0-3003 GCA_964372565.1 uncultured archaeon | reverse complement strand
CCCGGCACAGTAACCCTTATTTAGGCGTTCAGCTTACTTTTTAGTCATGGCTTATCCACCTCCGCTGCCTCCTGCCCCCGTAAAAAAGGAGAACCAGGCCGTGCAAATCGGCATTTTCATCGCGCTTGCAATTATCCTGCTTTTTGTGCTCATGTATTTCCGCGTTGTGCCGTGCAACAGCATCCATCCCGCGGCATGCGACGCGTATTACTCGATTGTCGCGGGAGGAAAGCCGAGGGTGCTGATTGTCAACGGCGCCGAAGGGATGGGCGACCCGCAGAAGCTTTTTGACGTGCTGAAGTCGCCCCAGTTCAGCGCCCGCGTTTCTATGAGGGAGCTCGAGGTTGTTTCGCTTCCCGTCCTGCTGGACAACCAGCTTGTCATTGTTGAAAGGGCGAAGGTAATGAGCCTCGATGAGCTGAAGATGTTCGAGGATTACGTGAACCGCGGCGGAAAATTGATTTGGATTGGCGACGCGGGCACCGCCGCGCCTGAAACGGAATCCGATTCGACCCATTTCCTCACTTATGCCGAGCGCAAGAGCGGCGGCTCGGATTCATATATCGGGCCGTGGGCACGGAAAAGCAGGGGCAGGCAGCTCTCCTTTGATTACCTTTTAGGGGTGGATTTCCAGGCGAATTACTGTGAGGTTGTCAAGTGCGATGAGGGCGCCCTTGTCGGCCGCCTCGATATCCAGTCGCAGGACAAGAGCCTCGTGTATGGCGTTTCGCAGGCGCTGCCCTTTTACGGGAATTTTGCGATTGTGAAGCAGAACGACAATGCTTATCAGCAGGTGCAGGCCTACCTCGATTACGGCGAAAGCCTCATCGGAACGCCTTCATCGGACACGTTATGGCTGAAAAAGGAAAAGCAGGGCTTTGGGAAACAGTTTCCCTTGATAGTTGCCAGCGGCTTCGGCGGAAGGGTTGCTTACTATGCTTTTCCCCCTGAATACGTTGTCAGCGACAAGATGCCATTAGACAAAAAGACCGGGGCGCGCATCGCTTACTGGGGCTTGATCGAAAACATGTATTACGGCATGGTTTACAGGTAGATTGCGCTGCATGCAGTTCCGCCCTGCCAAAAAAACCCTTATATACCACTTAATTTCTATAATCCATCAGCAAATAGCCTTGCAGGGGTGTTTTGGTTTTGTGTTGAATGCGAAAGAAATCTACGCTGAGTTCATTGGAACGTTCATTCTGGTTTTCGCGATTACCGCGGCAATAGTGGGCTCGGTTTCGCTCACAGCAACATTCGGCGCGCTCAACCTTTTGCCTGTGGCATTCGCCGCAGGTTTGGCGCTTGCTGTCCTTCTTTACTCGCTCGGCCCGATATCAGGAGGGCACTTCAACCCCGCGGTTACAATAGGGCTCATATGGGCCAAGAAGTTTCCCGCTGCCAAGGGCGGTGCGTACATAATTGCGCAAATCCTCGGAGCCGCGCTTGCAAGCCTCCTTGTCTGGGTAATCGCCCCGAATGCAGGCCTCGGAACAACAACCGCAGGCACATTCGGCACCGTTTCCGCGGTGCTCATGGAAATAATTGCGACCGCGCTTTTCCTTATTGTCATCCTAAGCGTGACAGCAAAGAAAAGCGACTCATCCCACGCGCCGCTTGCAATAGGGTTCTACCTTCTCGCGGCGCATCTCTTCGCAATCCCTTTCTCCGGCGCGTCGCTGAACCCCGCGCGCTCGTTCGGGCCGGCACTCATCTCAGTTATATTCGAGCCCGGCCCTGCAATGGGGCAATTGTGGATTTACATTGTCGGCCCGGTAGCAGGGGCGCTCCTCGGCGCGTGGATTTACAGGAAAGCGCTTGAAGGCAAGTGATTCGATTTTTTCCCGCTGCATTCAGGGCGGCACATTATTTTATTGCAAAGAGCCGCAGGTAAATCCAATTTTCCTATTGGCACCCTGCCGCTGAAAAGTCGTTGCCCTTCAGCGTGTATTCGTATTCAATGTAATCGGCGCCGAAATCTATGTTCAGCTTCACTTTCGAAAGCGGCGTGGTGCCTACAAAAATGTATGGCGCGTCATCCCTCGCCAGATTCGTCTGGTAAATGCCAAGCGTCTTGCCCGCGGGGATGAGGAACTTGAACGCGGCCTTTGTCATTACAGAATCCGTTACATCGCCCGTTACCGCGGTTATTGTAGCCTTGCCCGGCTCGCTGAAAGCCGCTGTCCCGTTGTTCTTGAGGTCTATCCTCTTTATTGCGAGGCCCCTCTGCCCCTCAAAGTCGGGCGCGCACCAGAATGCGAGGCCGCTGACCGCCACGCTTGTGAGCTTCACCTTGTCAGGCGCCTTCAAAACACATTGGCACGCGGTGCAGACATTTCCTGTGGAACACTGCGAATCGGTTTCGCACTGCTCCCCTGTTTCCTTTGTCCCGTTCCCGCACACCGGAGCCACAGGGGCCGGAGGCGTTGTGCCATCATTGCCTCCACTTCCTGTATCAGGCAAAGTATGCGAATCCCCGCCGGAGTCCGGAAGCGCCGCATCGCCATCAGAGTCAATAAGGGCCCCCGTGCTGCCGGCGTCCCCGCCGGATTTCCCCGTGAACACGAGAAGGAAGCCGGTTACCGCAACAACGCCGAGCAGGGCCACTAAAAGAAAAACAAAAGCAACAACAAGCGCGACGGCGATTATTTTGTCCCTGTCCATAGCGAAAATAAAATGCGGAGAGTAATATAAAGCTTTTTGCTCGCCCCCCCTCCCCCAAAAATACCCAAAAATCGGCCCAGCCACATGCCTTTAAGGGTTTCCGTCGAGGCTTCTAATGCCCCTGTAGTATAGCTTGGATAGAATGCGAGCTTCCGGCCAGCCTTTTTCTTTTCGTTGCACGAAAAGAAAAACCCTGGGGAAAAAGAAAAGTGCTAAAAAAGAGGAGAAGGCAATTTATGCTCTTTTTCCTTTTTCGTCAACGTTTTTCTTTTTCTTCCCAAGAAAAAGAAAAAGGTTGGGAATGAGCTTGAGACCCGGGTTCGAATCCCGGCAGGGGCG
>CAYJRH010000084.1:0-3027 GCA_964372565.1 uncultured archaeon | reverse complement strand
CCTCACAGCCTGCAACACAGCACTTGCCCATGCCGCGCGCAACCACTGCGGCGTGTGAGTTGGAGACGAGAACTGGCGTGAATCTTTCTGTAAATGCCACAAAGTTCTTGTCGATTTCTTTGCCTGAGTCAACTTCGAAATTGAACACTTCTATTTCCCCGACATCGGCGGCTTTTGAGGCCCTGTAATTTCTGATGTCTGAGCCGAGAATGGATTCTATTTCATTTTTCAGACAATCGTCTAGGAACTTTGACTTCTTTTTCTGTAGGATATATTCACGGATTTTTTCCCTGCTAAGCATCTTGTTCCTGAGAATTGCAGGCTTTATTCTTCCGCTAAAGTCAACCTTTTCCTTCACATCGCCGAACATCTGCCTTAGTGAAAATAGTTTTGATTGGTAAGCTTTTGGCCTCTTTGAAAATTTAACCCTTGAAGTGAATTCGAGTATGCGCTCCACGCCTTCGACAATCTGTATGTTGGATATTGTCCTGTTTTTTGTAACTTGTGGGACAATGCCAAGCTTGAGGCATGCGACCACAATTGCAGGCAGCAGGTGCTCCTTTCCCACATAAATCTGAATCCTCTGATCTGAGATTGCACCATCGCCATCAACAACCCCGGCAAGGAAATTGAGGGTTGAAATTTCGTCAAGCGACATGGCCCAGTTCACGGTGTCGTTCTTTGTGTCAAGAAGTACTTGCGCGGGTGCTTTTCGTGTAGATATGAAGTCAGATGCGTAGCCTGAAATTACCCTGCCCCTATAACTGCCAAGTGTATGCTTTACCCTTTCTCTCATGGTAAGCCCGAATTTCTCGAAAAAAATCCTGTTGACGCGGGAGATGAAATCATATTTTTCAGGAATGTTTTTTTGGGTAAAGACCACCTTGCCCCTGCGACTTGAAAGCCGTATGTGGCCATCGGTGAAAAGAGCCCCTGCAAGGTATGCATAATCTGGATCGCTGACAGTTGAGTTGTTTTCTGGAATTTTATCTATGATAGATACCGTTTCTTTGTCAGCGAGCACCTTCGCTATTTCCTTTTTCACAAGCCGCCTGTTCTGTATCTGAATCATCTTGTGGTCTGGCGTTATTGTGAGGAAATTACCCTTTGAACGCCCGCTCTGCGAAACATCAACCTTTATGGCGTTGGACATCCTTTTGCCTGTGGCAATTATCGGTTTCCATTTGGCTTTCATTGAAGAGCTGTCAAAGGAAAGGGTGTGAAGCTTCTCCCCGGCGCCAACCAAATCAAACAACTCCTTTGCCGTAAAGAAACCCCTATTGGTCAGGATTCTCGTTTCTCCGGCAACACAGGTCACACCCCCACGCGCAGTGAGAATTCCCTTTGCAATGTGCATTCCCTCAATGTCCTCAGGGCTGGTTTCTGTCCTTACAAGGATTACTTTTTCGCCCATGTCCGAAAGTTCGAGCGCCCTTTCTGCGGTGAAAACTATTTTCCCGACAGCGGCCCCTGGGGATGCTGCGAGCCCCTTGGCAATGAGCTCTGCAGAGGATTTTGCCTTCGGGTCGAGCTGCTTGTGCAGCAGATGCTCGAGCTGCTCCGGCTTTACCCTTAGAACGGCCTCTTCTCTTGTAATCAGCTTCTCGTTGGCCATGTCAACCGCAATTTTGATTGCTGCCTGCGCAGTGCGCTTGCCGTTCCTTGTCTGGAGCATGTACAGGCGCCCTTTTTCGAAAGTGAACTCGAAGTCCTGCATCTCGCGGTAATGCCTTTCAAGCCTCCCGTAAATCTTCATGAGCTCTGCGTGTGTCTTTGGATGGGTTTTTTTCATGTTGTCTATCGGCTGGGGCGTGCGTGTGCCTGCAACAACGTCCTCGCCCTGCGCATTCACCAGGAACTCGCCGTAGTGCTCCTTATTTCCGGTTGCCGGGTTCCTTGTGAAGGCAACTCCCGTGCCTGAATCGTCGCCCATGTTCCCGAAAACCATTGCCTGCACGTTCACTGCGGTGCCCGCATCGCCGCGCAAGTGATTGATGCGCCTGTAAGAAATTGCGCGCGGTGAATTCCATGACTCGAATACCGCGTTGACTCCCATCTCGAGCTGCTTTACCGGGTCTTCCGGAAAGGAAATCCCTTTTTCCTTCCTCACAAGTTCCTTATAGCCTTCGACAACTTCCTTCAAATCCTGCACAGTGAGCTCGGTGTCGAATTTCACGCCCTTCTCTCCCTTTTTGGCGTGGATTATTTCCTCGAACTTAGAATGGGAAACCCCCATTACGACGTCGCCGAACATGTTGATGAAGCGCCTGTATGAATCAAATGCCGCGCGCTCGTTGCCTGTGAGGCCTGCAAAGCCCTTGACGGTTTGGTCGTTCATCCCCAAGTTCAGGACAGTGTCCATCATGCCAGGCATTGAAACGTAAGACCCTGAGCGCACCGAAATAAACAGCGGCCTTTTTGGGTCGCCGAGCTTTTTCTTCATTCTCTTCTCGAGTTTTGCGAGGGCTTTTTTGACCTGGGCCTCGAGGCCTTTTGGCCACTTCTTGCCAAGCGCATAGAACTCGTTGCACGCCTTTGTGGTTATTGTAAAGCCATAAGGCACGCGGAGCCCCGCCCTTGTCATCTCCGCAAGCTGGGCACCTTTGTTGCCAAGGTAGAATTGGGCTTCCTTGGTATTGGGGCTCTTTGATTCGTCAAACATGAATACGTACTTCGTCATTTGCCACACCGAAAAATGTTACAGAAGAAGGTTGTGAAAGATTTAAAAAAGAGCATAAAAAACGGTTTTTTCGCCAAGTGCCGCAATGCTTGGAAACAACAAAACATGGCACTTTCGGGGCCAAGACATATGCCCTGCCGAAGACAGGGCGACAGTATGCTCCCTCCATCACGAGAGGATTCAGCACGAGCCCAAGCGAGTGCCGAATCCGACGCGCATGTCGGAGTGCGAAGCACGGCCCATCGAGTCCCCAAGAACGAAGATGGGGCGCGCCCTTCCGACGCGCATGTCGGAGTGCGAAGCACGGCCTATCGAAGCAAAATGCAGGCTTATCCCATCGCGCTAGC
>CAYJRH010000083.1:0-3038 GCA_964372565.1 uncultured archaeon | reverse complement strand
GCTCGGAAGCGAAGCACGGCCTGTCGAGCACAAGCGACGACAGGGCGCTCCCTTCCTCACGAGAGGATTCGGCACGAGCCAAGGCGAGTGCAGAATCCGACGGGCGGTCGGAAACGGTGATATTGATGGCTAAGAAAGATTTCATGTTCAGGGGAAAGCCCATGGAAGAGCTTGAGAGGATGGGCCTCGAGGAGTTCGCAAAGCTCTGCACCTCGAGGGCGAGGCGCACAATAAAACACACGGGAGCCGAAATGAAAAAGCTCCTGAAAAAGGTTTCAATGGCCCGGGCGGCGCTCAAGGCGGGAAAGTTCCCGAAGCCCGTGAGGACGCACAACCGCGACATGATAATCGTGCCGGAAATGGCCGGCATTACAATGGGCATTTACAACGGAAAAGAATTTGTGAGCGTCGAGATAAAGGAGAAGATGCTCGGGCATTACCTTGGCGAGTATGTGCTCACAAGGAAGAGGCTCACGCACGGAAAGGCGGGAATAGGGGCTACAAGGAGCTCGACCGCAATAACGGCAAGAGGATGATGAAGATGGACAATGCGAGCGCAGCGGGCACGGCCTGCCGGGCCAAAGGCGAGGGCAGGGCACCTCGCCAGCCGGGGTGTCGGCTGTGGTGAAGAAGGCGTACCAGGTTCAGACAAGCGCCGGCGCGGCAAGGATAGCGAAAGCCGTGATGAAAAACAAGCCGATTTCGCTCAAGTACAGCCTCGAAATAATCTCGAACATAAAGGGGCAGAGGCTGGACAAGTCGGTTGCGTGGCTGAACAGGATCCTGCGCATGGAGGAGTTCCTTCCTTTGAGGGTTTACAACAAGAAGGTCCCGCACAGGAGAGGCGACGCAAAAATGTTCGCAAAGGCCGGAAGGTACCCTTTGAGGGCCGTGAAGGCGTTCATCGGCCTGCTCAACACCGTAAAGGCGAACGCGGATTACAAGGGATTGGATTCGGAAAATCTGCTCATCACGCACGCTTTTGCCTCGCAGGGGTTTGCCCGCATGTCCTACCAATCCCAGGGAAGGATATCCGGAAAGGCGAGGAAGCGCAAGTCCGCGCACATTGAAATAGTAGTAAGGGAGGCAAGATAATGATTTTTGTTAATGCGAGCGGAGCGAGCAAGGCCTGCTGCAAGCAGGCCGCGCACCCAACAGCCGCAACTGTTGTAAGGGAGGCGCGTTAGATTGATTGAAAAATTCTTTGTGAAGCAGGGGCTCAACAAGGTCGAGCTTGACAATTACCTCGCAAAGGAGCTGGACAAGGCCGGCTTCACCAAGAGCGAAATAATGAAGACGCCGCTGGTCACGCGCATTGTAGTGAATGTCACGAGGCCGGGGTTGGCAATTGGAAAGAGCGGCACGAACATCGCGCAGCTCACCGAAACAATCGGCAAGAGGTTCGGCATAGACAACCCGCAGCTCGAGATAAAGGAGATCGAAAGGCCTGAACTTGATGCGCAGGCGGTTGCCAACAGGTTCAAGGCGCTTATTGAAAGGGGATTCTCGTGGAGGAGCGTCATTTACAAGACGCTCAATGACATACAGCGCGCCGGCGCTCAGGGCGTTGAAATCGTGATGAGCGGAAAGCTCTCTGGCAAGGGCGGAAGGAAGAAGCGCGTTAGGGTTGCCGCAGGATACATGAAGAAAGTCGGGGAGCAGGCGAAGCTTGTTGATTACGGAATCAGCGCCGCCTACCCTAAAGTCGGCGCGATAGGGATCAAGGTCAGGATTGTGAGGCCGGAAACGCAGTTCCCGGAAAAGGCGAAGATTGCGGATTACATCAAGAAGAGGGATGCTGCAATCGAAGCGGGGAAGCAGAAGGAAGAGAAGGCCGAAGTGAAGGCCGAGGCGGCGCCTGAGGCAGAGATTAAGGCGGAGGCTATGCCCGAAGCGGCAGTTGCGCAAGTTGAGGGGAAAGCCGGGGCGAAAGCGGAAACGAAGGCTGAAGTGAAAGCCGGGGCGGCTGAAGCGAAGGCGGAGAAGCACGGCGCGGCAAAGAGAGCCGATGAAAAAGCCGGCAAGAAAAAAGATGCGCCTGAAAAAAAGGAAGCGAAACATGAAGTTGCTGAAGTTAAGAAAGAAGCTGCAGAAGCAAGGAAAGCAATTGCAGGGGAAAAGGCTTAGGGGTCGATGGCATGGTCAAGAAACTGGCGGCACTGAGGGACACTTCAATAGAGGATTTGGAGGCAAAGCTCCTTGAAGTGAAGGGCGAGCTTTCTAGGGAGAAGGCAATGGTTTCCTCAGGGACAAGGGCGGAGAAGCCCGCAAAGATCAGGAATGCCCGCAGGCAGATCGCGAGGATACTTACGATAATAGGGCAGAAAAAAGGGGTGAAGAGTTAAGGATGGTCGAAATTGACAAGATTACCGGCCTCCCGAAGGACCTCCTTGAGTTCGGCGACATAACAAAGGAATCCCAGAAAATCAAGGTGAGGGTCGTTGCAAGGAGATTCGGGAAAATAGTGACGCTGGTCAGCGGGTTCGCGGATGAGGAGGAGGCCAGGAAGCTGGAAAAGGAAATGAAAAGGAAGCTCGCGTGCGGCGGAACGACAAAAGGGAAGGAAATCGTCCTTCAAGGCAAGCACCAGGGGCAGGTAAAGGAGATACTTAAGAAAAACGGGTACAGGGAGGAATTCATCGATGCTTAAGTCGGGAAATTACTGCATTTCGCGGGAAAATATAATGGCGCACGAGATGATAGGGCTGGAGGTGCGCGTCGCGAAGAGCACCGACAGGGGCAGGCAGGGAGTGAAAGGCAGGGTTGTTGACGAAACAAAAAACGTTTTTGTGGTTGAGAATATGGAAGGCGCTGAAATGAAGGTTCCGAAGGCGGAGTGCGAATTCGAGTTCACGCTTGGCAGCGAGAAGGTTTTGGTCGACGGAAGGAAGATTTTGTACGCGCCTGCGCAGAGAGTGAAGGCGCTTTGGAGGGGCAACAATGGCTGAAAAAACGCACAAAGAGCACGCGGAGCAGAAGCAGGGTGTTGAGCACAGTGAAGGAAAAGTTGCAAAGCACGGCCTGCCGAGCACAAGCGA
>CAYJRH010000082.1:0-3096 GCA_964372565.1 uncultured archaeon | reverse complement strand
AGGTTCAACGAGCTCAGCGCGATTTCCGGCGCGACGATTGCCTCTTCCTGCCCCCACGCGAGAATCGCTTTCTGCTTCTTGCCGATTCCTGTTATGCTGCCCATGAAGTTGTCAAAGCTGTCGAGCACGCGCATCGTGTTCGGGGTGAGCGCACCCGTAATTTCGCCGTTTTTGATGATGAAGGAATCCCCGCGGATTGTCCCGGTGTAATCAGGGCTTGCGTACCCGTTCACTGGGTAGGTGTACCACATCCTGCCGACATAAATGCCGTTGCGCACCTCCTCGAGCAGTTCCTCGGCAGAGTGGTTTCCTTTCGCTACAACAATGTTGCTGCCATTGATGCCGACATCCGAGCCATAGCTCCTTTCCGTGCCGCTCCTGTATCCGTTGAATCGCCCGAACCTTTTCCACTCAGGTTTCTTCTTGGAGTAATAATCGTTCGAAAGATAGTTCTGCAGCACGCCATTTTTTATTATTTCAACCCTTCGGCTCGGAAGCCCCTCATCGGTAACTATTTTCGAGCCAATAAATCCTTTGAGAAGAGGCTCGTCAGAGACGCTGAATTCTTCCGCCCCGACCTTCTGGCCGATTCTTCCGATGAACGGGCTGGCGTTGTAGTCGATTGAGGAAAGCGCGACATCAAATCGGCTGTAAAAGAGCTCGGCAACCACGTTCTCGCTCAGCACGACTTTATATTTGCCGCTTTCCATTCCATGCGGGTTTTGCATTGATATTGCGCGCTCCGCGGATTCCTTTCCCGCTGCATGGCCATCAAGTTTTTTCAGGTGCGTTGACGATTCAAACGAGGTCCCCGTTGCATTGTCTTCCGCTTCAAGGCTTGTGGTGAGGGTTGCGAGGGCGCTTGTATTCTCGTCAATGGCGCTGATTCCCTTAGTGCTCATCACGCAGAAGCGCGAGGCCGACAGGTCAACTTCTCCTGTTATGTTTATGCCTCCTGCAAACTTGCTTTTCCTCAGAGAGGAGAATGCGGCGTCAATCAATTCATAGGCTTTTGAAATGCCTTTTGCCTCGTCCGTCTTCATGATTTTTGGGTCGAATTGGGGTTTTGCCTTAACTTTCCCCTGCGCTTCCGGCAGCGAGTGGAAGTCATCATCGGCAACGCGCGAATCAAACGCTTTTTGGTAGGCTTCCCTGAACCCTTCGGCTGAAAGGCTTGAATCGGATGAGCCGAACCCGTATTTCCCGTCCTTGAAAAGGATTCGCAGGCTCAGCCCGAAATCCTCGCTGCTCTTCGGCTCTTCGAGCCCGTTGCTGGGGATTTTTGAATGGTACGCAATCCTGTAAACGTTCAGGCGGTTGCAGGATGCGTATGCCTCGGCTTCCCTCACGTCCTTTTGCCTTTCCGCGAATTTCAGAAGGTCTTGAGCGGCCCCTTTCAAAATTTTTAGGTCAATCATTTTCACGGCCTCCCTGCCGATTCCGGCCTGTGTGCACAGGCAGCCCTGCATTGGCGTCAGTCATTTCCATGGCCCCCGGTTATGTTCGCCTTGAAACGGAGGTGGGGCCCGCCGTTGCCGACGCGCATTGTCTGCATCGGCGTTCCCTTTCCGCAGTTCGGGACGTTGTACATTTTCACGTCGTCCGCCGCCTCGATTGTCATGAACATGTCGCGTGAATCGTATTCAATGCCTGCGCTCCTGCAAAGCCGGCCTATTTCCCCGTTCTCGATTTTGAAGCATTTCCAGCACGTGATGTTGAAGTTCTGCCTGCTCTCGCCGATTGAAGGCGTTTTCTCGCCAACTATGTAATATCCGTCGCGCGTGTCTTCAATGAGCTCCTGCGCTTTCCATGTGCCGGCCCCGAAGTAAGTGTTGCTCATCCTTATGACAGGCATCATGGAGGCGCTCGAGGCGCGCATGTGGCCGTTCGGCTCCTGCCCCAGAATCTCCGCGGTTTCGCGGGAGTTCATGAAACCCTTCAGGATGCCGTTCTCGATATTCACTGTCCTCTTTGCGGGAACCCCCTCATCATCGAACGCGTAATTCCCGAAGCCATCGATTTCAGGGTTGGAAACGATTGTCATTTCCGCGGAGCCGACGCGCTTTCCGAATTGGTTGTCAAGCAGATTGTTGAACCACCACGCCCTTCCCGCCCACGCGGTTTCGCGCTTGAGCGCGCGGTCGGCCTCGCTCGGGTGGCCCGTAATCTCATGGCTAAGGAGCGTGTTGAACCACTGGTCCGTAATCACTGTTGCGTCCTTTGCAGGCTTCACTGCAGGCGCATTTGAAAGCTCCACAGTGCCTTCCGCGAGGAAACGCGCGAATTCCTCGAGGGTTTTGCCGTGCGCGTTTACGCCTTCGAGCGTTTCAAGCCCGCGGGCTTCCGCCATCCACTCGTGGTATGTTTCATTCGCCTTGCCCTTTGCCGCAATGTAAACAGAAGGCTCTGTGATGGCTCTTGTCTGGTCTATGAGCGAGCCTTCCGAGCTCGCAAAGATTTTCCTGCTGGCAAATGCGAGAATCGAGATGCTGTTTGTCGCTATGCCGTCAATTTTCGAAATTTCCTTTGAAAGGGCCTCCGAGCGCTGCACGAACTCCTCGATTGATGCGTCAAGGGGGTTTTTCGCGAACGGTTTTTTCCATTCAGCCTGCACAATCGGAACCTCGGCGAACTTTGTGGAGTAAAGGCCACCGGCCTCTTTCGGGAATCTTTTCATTTCTTTTTCCTTTGCAGAGGAATTGATTTTTGCGCGCTTCTGGGCGGTCGCGAGCAATTCCTGCGAGATTTTGCCGATTTTGGCAAAATCATCCGCCCCGAGGCTTATGCCCGCAAATCCCCCTGCAACAACACTTTTTCCCGAGAACACGCGCACCCCGATGTCCGCGCCCCAATCACGCGCCGCGCCTTTCACATTCCCGTTCAGAGCCGATGCAGCGAGGCCGTTCGTTATTTCCATCCTCAAATCAGCGAGAACGGGCCTGTTTTTAGCGGAAAACTCATGCAGCGCGGCTGCAAGGGTATCCTTCGCTTCCGCCGCTTTTTCGATTGGCACTAAGAACTCTCGGGGCATTGCAAAACTCCTGAAATTGGTGATACAATGAAGTGGTTAATGAATAAATAAGTAACCATACAATG
>CAYJRH010000081.1:0-3107 GCA_964372565.1 uncultured archaeon | reverse complement strand
CATTTATAAATAAGGCAAAAGCGTTCATCCATTGGTGATGCAGTGAACTGCCCACAAAAACCATTATAAACAAGTTTTCACTACTTTATACAACCATGATTGCGGAAACAGAGCTCATAACAAGGCTCATAATTGCGTCATTGCTCGGCGCCGTGGTCGGCATTGAGCGCCAGCTCGACGCCGTGCCCGCCGGCTTCAGGACGCATGTGCTCATCTGCCTCGGCGCGGCGCTGTTCACAATCCTCTCCTTTGAATTCGTGGGCACAAGCGACCCGAGCAGGATTGCAGCGGGCCTCGTTACCGGAATCGGGTTCCTCGGCGCGGGCGCGATTTTCAAGGGCGAGAACCACATCAAGGGCCTGACAACCGCTGCGGACCTGTGGGTTGTGACAGCGGTCGGGATGGCTGTCGGAATCGGTTATTATTTGGCGGCATTAGCAACTACACTGCTTGTGGTCGCCGTCCTTGTGCTCAAGAAGCTCACCCACGGGAAAGTGTGAGTCCGCGTCTTGGTGGGGGGGCGCGCGTGCATTTGGGCAATTCAAGGGTTGTGGACGCGAGGAAGGCCTACAGGGCCAAAGACCGCAAGGCTTCGGCGCTCGCGCATTCGCACAGGGCGTTTGATGAGGGCCAGCATAAGGAAAGCGCAAGCGAATACATATCCAACATGGTTTATGGCGCGCTTGACGGAATTGTAACTACCTTCGCGATTGTCGCGGGCGCCTCGGGCGCAGGCCTCAGCGCCTCAGTAATAATCATTTTGGGATTTGCGAATCTCTTCGCCGACGGCCTCTCAATGGCTGTCGGCAACTACCTCTCCATGAAGTCGCAGCAATCTTATTATGATGCGGAGAGGAAGCGCGAGGAATGGGAAGTCGAAAATTACCCAGAAGGCGAGAGGGAGGAAATCCGGCGCATGTATGCCGGAAAGG
This sequence comes from uncultured archaeon, assembly GCA_964372565.1. Taxonomy (GTDB): domain Archaea; phylum Iainarchaeota; class Iainarchaeia; order Iainarchaeales; family Iainarchaeaceae; genus UBA10205. Next base: position 2,175 of record CAYJRH010000081.1, on the reverse strand, counting down.
GGTTTGCCGGAAAAAATCTTGAAAACCTGGTAGGGCTCATAACCTCCAAAAAAACGGTTTGGGTCAAAACAATGATGTCCGAAGAGCTCGGCCTCTTCCCGGACCAGAGAAGCCCATTGAACGCGATGGCGTACACTTTCACAGCTTTCGTTGCGGCAGGCTTTGTTCCATTGCTGGTGTTCGTGCTCTCCTATTTCATGCCGATTGGCCCCGCTGTCGCGTTTCCTGTTTCCATAGCCCTTACCTTTGCAGCTCTTTTCGCAGTCGGCTCGCTCCGCTCGCTCGTGATTGCAAAAGGCTGGCTCGAGGCGGGCCTGGAGATGCTCATAGTGGGCGGCCTCACATCAATCGTTTCGTACGGCATCGGCGCGCTACTCGGCGGGCTAGTACTGTAAAAAATGCGGGAAGGCGCAGCAGCGCCTCCCACTATCTTGATTCGCCATATTCCTCCAGGAGCGCAAGCATCCTTTGCTCGCTGTACCCGGGGTCCCTCTTTTTTCCTCTCTCATAACTGAACCTGTTCATCAGAATCACCTCGCACACAATCGCGCGCGGGGGCAGAATAAGCTATGCAAGCGGGGAGGGTTGGATGCCGGTGCGCCAGCCAACGCGGCTGGCTGCGCCAGCTTCGCCGGCATCTTACTTCCCCAGCCAATCAACCAATTCGCTTTCAAGGTTTGTTCCTTCAAACATCCTTGTCCCGTGGCTTGAGCCCTCAAGCGTTTTCAATTCCATTTTCGGCGAGCCGACCTGCAGCGATTTGCAGGTGCTGAAAGAATATGCATCGCCGGGAGTTGAAACGCAGAGCATCTCCGCTTTCGCCTTTTGCGCGGATTTGCCGGTTTCAATCCCCTTGAAGTTCAGCCCGGGCGAGAGCAGCACCGCCTTTTTTATGCTCGGGTCCGACGCGGCGAAATTGAGCGCGGTGTTAGCGCCGATGCTCGAGCCGACAACAGCATATAGCGTAAAACCTTTTTCCGCGAGAAATTTCTTTGCCGCCTCCGCATCGAGCCGCATATCCCCGAAATCCTGCCCCGAGAAGGATGTGAAAGCTCTCTTTTTCCCGTTCTGGCCAAGGCTTTCGCCGTGCCCGCGCAGGTCGATTGCAAGGACGGTAAAATTTTCGTTTGAATCATTCAGGGGCTTTGCAAAATGGCTGTAGCTCGCCTTGTCGAGCTGGAACTGGTGCAAAAGCAGAACCGCTTTCTTTCCACCCTTCCAGAAGTTGCCGTAGATTTTGAAGCCGTCTTCTGTTGTGAAACCCACTTTTTCCATTTGTCCAGAGCCCATTTCAAAAACCCCCTGATTCCCATTTGAAGTTTGCGCATTCTGCGCGCAGCCGGAAAATGCCGCAAGCAGAGCGGCGGCCATCAGCACCGCAAGCGCATTTGCCTCCGCCATTTTACCCGGCCTTCTTTTTCGCGAGCTCCTCCAGTTTCCTGTCGGTCTTCTTCTCCGCCTCGAGCCTTTCAAGCCCTTTAAAGTCGCGGTAATCCACAAACTTCATGTGCTCCACCAGCGAAGGGTGGGCTTTTTTCACTTCATCCAGCATCTTTAGCACAATCCTCCTGTAATCGGGGTGGCCCTGAATGGTTGAACGCAGCTCGACGAGGTGATACAGCTCTCGCAGGTTGATGTAGTTGCTCCATCTAATCCTGTAAGCGAAAGGCACCACATACTGGCTCTGGGCGGGCAAATCCGCGCGGATTTTTTCGCAAGCATCCCTTGCCTGCTCCATCCTTTCCCAGAATTCTCCCTCAATGCCGATTTCCTTCATCTCGGGAGGAGTGTCATATCCGAGCCGTGTTGAAAGGCCCTGCCTCTGCTGGGTGAGGACGCGGTGCCTGTGCAAATCACGGTACGACGCGTAGTTGCACACCAAATCGAACTCATAATATGTGTGCTCGAACCCGCGCCCCGGCTTGTGCCTGCGATTCTCGCGCCTGCCGAGATATTCGTTTATTATTGCAAGCTTTTCCGGCCTTGCCAGTTTTGCAACCCTTTGCCTGACCTGCGCTAAAGAAACCTCGGCGAATGGATAAAGCGACGCAGCAACAACCCTGTCTTCTGCGTCCTTGTCATAGGCTGTCAGCACGACCTCCTCTTTCATCTCCGCCTTTTCGCCTGCAAACAATTTATCCACGGCGCCTTGCATACCGCCGCACGTTTCGGACA
>CAYJRH010000080.1:0-3148 GCA_964372565.1 uncultured archaeon | reverse complement strand
TCGGGCTTCGCCCTCGATAGGCCATGCTTCGCGTTAAACATCGGCACCCTTCAAAGCCAGGAACTCGTACGCCTTCTGCAGAACGAGAACGGCTTTTGGAAGGTCGTTGAGCCGCATGGATTTCGTGGATTTCCACTCATCGCCGCTCTTGTAGCGCTTGTCCATTGTGACGGTGTTGTATGAGGCGCCTTCCTTGCCATCATTCTCCCAAATCGCGGCCGTAATGCCGCCGGCGCTGAACTTCGCTATGGGCGCCGAGGCCTTCGGCCTCTCCTCATCCTTCATTTCCGCTTTTGAAACCTGCACTTGCATGTGCAACCACCTCTGCAGGAATAGGGCGTTGGGCTGAATAAAAACAAAACGAGGGCTCGGTGCCGGTGCCAAGTCCGGAAAAATCGGACTGCGGAATTTGGCTTTGGGAAGGGAAGTTAATTCTAATGCACCCCAAATTTTCCATGGCAGATTTTTCGCGGAACAATTTGGCAAATGCCTCTTCGCCCTATCTCAGCCAGCACGCGCAAAACCCCGTGCACTGGCAGGAGTGGAATCCGCAAACGCTTGCCCACGCGAAGAAAACCAAAAAACCGCTCTTTGTTTCAATAGGATATTCCACGTGCCACTGGTGCCATGTGATGGCAGCGGAAGCTTTCTCGGATTCTGGAATTGCGCGGTATCTGAATGAGAATTTTGTTGCAATAAAAGTCGACCGCGAAGAGAGGCCGGACATCGACCAGCTTGCGATGTCTTTTATCACGCGCACGCAGGGCGGGGGTGGATGGCCTCTCAACATTTTCATGTCTGCGGATATGCGCCCGTACTTTGCGGCAACTTATGTTCCCGTGACGCCCAAGTTTGGCCTTCCTGGATTCATTGAAGTGCTGCGCATGGGAAAAGATGCGTATGAAAGGCACTCTGGAAAAATACCGCAATATTTAATGCAGCAAAGCTCCGCGGAAAAAAGCACGGAGCATGAAGCCGTTGAAACAATCCTCTCGAATTTCGATGCCGAGCACGGCGGATTCGGCGGCGCGCCGAAGTTTCCGCCGCACTGCACGCTGCTTTTCCTCATTTCTTATTTTGAGAACACAAAGGACCTCGGCGCAGCGGCAGCAATAGAAAAAACCCTTGATGCGATTTTGCTGCGCGGATTGCATGACCACTTGCAGGGCGGGTTTTTCCGCTACTGCGTTGATGGCGAGTGGACCATTCCGCATTTTGAGAAGATGCTCTACGATCAGGCAATGCTTTTGTGGGCTTACAGCGCGGCGTACAAAGCGCTTGGGAAAGAGGAATACAAGGAGGTCGCGCAAAAAACAATCCGCTGCCTTACGCAAACATTTGATGATGGGGCAGGAATGTTATTCTCCGGGCATGATGCGGATACGGGGCACGAGGAGGGCGCTGCTTATGTGTGGGATAAAAAAGAAATTGAAAAGATTTTGAGCCAGCAGGAACTCAAGGAATTTCTGGCGGTTTATGAGATTACCGATGGCGGGAACTTCGAGGGCAAAAACCACCTTGTGAAAAAGGCAGATGCATTCCTGCCTGAAATTGAAAAGAAGCTGCTCGCGGCTCGCAGGAAAAGGCCGCAGCCGTTCATCGACCGTAAAATTCTCACTTCCTGGAACTGCCTTGCGGGAATCGCGCTGCTTGAGGCCGGGAAATGTCTCGGAAATAAAGAGGTGAAGGAAATGGCACTGGGGCTTTTCGGCTCGCTTATGAAAAAGCATTGCGTGAAAGGATTGGTTTTGCACAGTTCGATTGGTGGGAGGGTGCAGGGCGGGGAGTTTTTGCAGGACTGCGCAGGCCTGCTGCTCTTTGCGACACATGTGCATGAAGAAACAGGCAAGGAAGAGAAGCTTGTGAAGGAACTGCTCGCAAGGCTTGGGAAATTCCAAAAGAAAGGGGATTGGATTGAAAGCAGCAACGCGGATTTTGTGGAAGTGCCCGCGCAGGATTTTGACCACCCGGCTCCGTCAAGCGTTGCACTTGCCGAGATGGCACAGATGCGCGCGGAGAAAATATTGGGAAAGAAGCCGCGCTCGCTTGAATTCCAGAGCGGGATGAACCGCGATTTCCACAATCTCGCGGCGCTGTTGCATAAACAATTATAAACCTCGAATATCGCAGGATATAAGTGGAAAGAAAGAACTCCGGCTCAAGTAAAATCCTGCGAAAAATCCGATGCCGGCAATAACCATGAAAGGCGTACGCGTGACCAGCGCCGAAGCTGTCCGCAGGGTATACAAGCTTCGGGTAGCAAAAGGTAAGAGAATCGAAAAAGAATTCGGTGAAAGTTATGCTGCGCAGTTGCTGAATGGGCAGATAAAAGCCGCAGAAGAAGAACTTGAAGCGGCAAAGGCGACCAAAAATTTTGATAAAAATTTGGCTGCGCGCACGAAGATTCTAAACCTGAAAAGCCGATATATTGACAAACTTGATGCTTTTTTGAAAAAAGAATGGAAAAAACCGGATAACGGAAAATGGTTTTTCATCTGGCTGAGCATCACTCCTGCGCCCATTTCTTTATGATTTTGAGCGCCGAGATTTCTGAATTGATTTGCTTGAGCTTTTCCTCGAGCTCCTCGAGCTTCCCTTCCGATATTTCGCTGCGCAGCGCCTGGAGGACATCCGCGTATTTTGCGACCCTTTTGTCTTTCCTGTAAACGATGCTGTTCTGGACGGTGTCGACAAGGTTGCGCCTGTACTCCTGGTCGTTGACAAACATGTTTATCATGGGCTTCCACTTCGGGTCTGCTGAAAGGTGCACCGGCAGCCCCACTTTGGACGCGTCTTCCTTGTAGCCCTTGTCTGTGAGGGCCTTTGCGGTGTGCTGCCAGTAGAGCGGCTCCGAGAATTTCAGCACCTGGTGGCGCTGGTGATAGGTTTTCGCGCTCGAGAGCTTTGCCTTCCACTCCTTTTGCTTCCTGTCATACTGCGACTTCAATGCCTCGAGCTCCTTTATCTGCGCCTCGACCCTCGGCGGGCTTGGGTAAATTAGCTTGGGCCACTGCTTATTGCCTTTCAAGGCGGAAATGACCCCGCCGCGCCCGAAGTAAATTTTCAGCGCCTCGGAGCGCTCCCTGTCCTCAAGCTTGCCGAACGATTCCTCGTAGGCGCGGTATGAGCTTATGATGCTTTTTGCCAT
>CAYJRH010000079.1:0-3213 GCA_964372565.1 uncultured archaeon | reverse complement strand
TATTGGGCACTCCGACAGCGCTTATACCAAACCCAATTATCCATTACACCAGAATGACGCCGGTTACCTGGCTTGATTATTTTTTTCTTTTTACGACAGGCATTCTCCTCTCAGCTAATGTGATTCTTTTCCTTGAGAAGAAAACGAAAAAAGAGGGCGCGATATTCGGCGGCGGATTTTTGGGTTTTTTGGCATTTGCCTGCCCAATATGCAATGTCCTTTTGGTCAGCTTGCTTGGTGCAACATTTATTCTGGCATTCATTGAGCCCCTAAGGCCATTCTTTGGTGCCGTATCAATTGTGATTCTCCTGGCTACGCTGCACTTCCAGCTAAAACAGCCAGCCTGCATCGAATGCCTTATTGATGGCCAAAGCGCATAGCGAATAATACAAGTCATTTTTCAAAACAAAATTGACATTACGTAAACAATTGGGAATAAAATTGCCTGATGCAAAAAATAAGCCAAAAGGGAATTCTTGCCCAACACCTGCAAAAATCCGGCCACTGGGTTTTTTGGCTCTTCGATTTGAAATTTTATTTCCGCGCCATCGCGCACTCCATCACCTCAAACCCGCTTTTCTACTGCAACCTCGGATTTGGGCCGATGAACGGGCAGTTTTCATTCATCCCGCCCATTTTCACTCTCGTGGCATCCCTTGTACTCATATACCTCGCAAAACAATAGTGCCAAAAGCCAATCAAAGCCATTTTTTAATCGAATGCAGCTAATTTCTTTCCAAGGTGGTTTCATAATGGCTCTGGAAATAATACTCACAATAACCTCAACCCTGTTTTTTCTTGCGGCAGTATACTATTCATTCATGCTCTCAAAGGAGACCGGCGTGGCAAAGTACTGGCTTTTCTTTCTCATTGCATCCGTAATGTTCGGAATAGCGCATCTGGCCTCGGAGGATTTTGTGGGCTTTTCATCGGAAACCCAGTTTGTTGCCAAGGAGGTAGCTGAAATCGCGGGCGCATTCTCGCTGGCGTACGCTACTTATGGCCTGTATTCCTCTATGAAAAAAATTCGGAAAAAAATCGGCAAAGAACTTTAGAGGAATGAACTAAATGGACAAGACAATCCTCTTCTACTGGAGCAAAGGGGCAGCAACCAGAGTCAAAATCCTAAACGTCGCCCACTTATGCAATAAAAATAAGGAACCCTGCTTTCTGCAACAAATCGCGGACAAACTGAAAATCAGCCGTGTTGGCATAAAAAAACACATCGACCTGCTGATAGAAAACGGGTATCTGAAGGGAGTGAATCCCAAGGGGAAACCAGTATACCTTGAATTGGCCCCTGCCGGAAATGCAATTCTCAGGGAATTCAAAAAATAGCCAAGCGGCCATTGTCGTTTTTTAAAAAGTCAAATCACTTCAGCCAGCGCCCTGCCGATATTTAGAATTAATTCCTTGTCAACTGGCACGCCGCTCTTGATGAACACGACAACCTTTGTGTCTGTGTCGTCTATGAAAAGGAGCCTGTACAATGCGCCTTCCTTCACAGGCTGCACAAACAGGTAATTTTCCGAGCCGATGGCCGCTTCTTCAATGCTGTAATTGAATAGCTGGCGCCTATACTGGTTCTTCTCGTCTTCAATTATCAGGGTTGCTCTTGTATTGTCGAGCTGTTCTGAAATTGTATAGGAAACCTGCGCGACATTGTCTCTCTTTATCAGGCAGGGCGCGGCCTGGATAGTGCCGCCTATTGGGGGCGGGGCCTTGTTCACCACATAATTTTCGCCGATGTATTTGCCAAGGTTTTTTACAATAAGGTCGTCATTGCAGTTAATCGGGGATGCGAGGCCGAGAGGATTGGTTGTTTCTGGAGCATTGCCTCCCCCTGGAAGAACGCCTGCCGGAACTTCCGGAATAACAGGAATTATCGGCGCAGGAACGTTCTGGTCGGGGCCCTTTGCCTTCAATGAACAGCCGGAGAGCATTATAAGCAAAACCGCCAGCAGAACGAGGGCTTTTGGAAGGGTTACTTTTGCCACGGATAAAATAACATCAACGGCATATATATTGATTCGGTCTTCCGGAATCCGCAGGTTTTTGCAATCGAATCCTGAAACCCCAAAGATCTGAATTAAAAACTGGAAGTTCGAAGTATAATGCACAGGGGGCCGGGAATGTGAGATTCAAATATGCTGCGGGCTTATTGTTTTCCAATGCCTTCCGGCTGCTCGGGGTTTTCCCCAACTCCGACCCCATAATGGGTTTCGTATTGCCCGCGGCAAAAAACGAGCCTTTCTGGAAGGCGCCGCTGTTCGCTTTTGTTGCAATGTTCACGTTCGATGTTTTCACGAGCGGCATCGGCCTGTGGACTTGGGTTACGAGCGCCACTTATGCCGCAATCGCGCTCGCATTCACTTTTTACTTCAGGGGCAGGAAGGCCGGGCTGGGCCCTTACATGAAAGCCGGATTCTGGGGCGTGCTCGCGTTCGATTTCATTACCGGGCCGCTGATGAGTTCCATTCTGTTCGGGCAAGGCTTTTTTGCAACTACTCTGCTGCAGATTCCTTTTACCGCCATGCACCTTGTCTCGGCAACATTCGGCATTATGGTTATAACGCCTTTCCTGGACAAGGAAGCGGCAAAGGATGCAGACACGCTCCTTTCCGCAGCCAGAAACAGGGTTTTGTCATGGAGGCCGGAGCTATGAACACGAAAATCATTTTCGCAATGCTCGCCATTGCGCTGCTCGCGGGATGTGCAGCGCAGCAGCAAGGCCAAGAAGAGCCGCAAACCGCAAAACCCGACAGCGCCCTCGCGGGAAAAACCATATTCACGGTGATAATGCCCGGAGCCGGGGTTTCAACAGACGAAACGGCAATAACGGCTGCGAAGGGCACGAAGCTCTTCGATGCGCTGCGCAAAAGCGGCGCCAAAATGGAGTACGAGGATTACACCTTCGGCAAAATGATAACCGCCATAGGCACGGCGAAAGCGGGACAGGGGTCCTACATAGCAATTTACGTGAACAGCGTTTACGCGGAAAAAGGGGTAAGTGAAATTATCCCGGAAAACGGCGACATAATTGAGTTCAGGCTCGAAAAAATCGACGGCGCGCCGGGCTGAGACGAAGGGGCAAGCCGCCTGCGGGCGGGCGACCGCTAAGGGTTTAAATCGCATCGCCCCACTCTTTTTACTGCCGGATGATGATAAGAGATTTCTGAGCTGTGAAAACATGCTGAAACTGGTTCGAACTGA
>CAYJRH010000078.1:0-3333 GCA_964372565.1 uncultured archaeon | reverse complement strand
ACAATCGGGTTGATCCTGAAGGTCTTTCCCGGCATTATGTGGGCGCGGTGCGCCATCATCGAGAGCCTGTGGAGCGACGGCTGCCTGTTGAACAGGACAATGTCGCCGTTGCGCAGCTTCCTTTCGACCTTGTACCCCGGCGCGAGCTCCTTCAAGATGTCCTCCTTGTTCGTGTCCGCGACCTTTTTCCTCATTCCGTCCGGCCGGATGACATAAACCGCCTTGTTCCCCTCAATCAGCGCCTTGCAGATGTCTATGTTTGCCTCGCTCACCATTTCGGGAACAGTCATGTTGTCAGCTATTTCCTGCGGCACCCCCAATTCGTTGATTGAGAGCATCGGGTCCGGCGTGATTATCGAGCGCGCGGCGAAGTTCACGCGCTTCCCCGTGAGGTTGTACCTGAACCTTCCTTTCTTTCCCTGCAGCCTCTGCACCAATGTGCGCAGGGCCCTTCCGCTCCTGTGCTTTGCGGGGGGAACTCCCGCGGTGTTGTTGTTGAAGTAAGTGGTAACGTGGTACTGGAGCAAATCCCAGAGGTCCTCAATGATGAGCTGCGGCGCGCCCGCATCAATGTTGTCCTTGAGCCGCATGTTTATCCTGATTATGTCAACCAGCTTGTGCGTCAGGTCATCCTCGCTCTTTATCCCTGATTCGAGGGTGATGCTCGGCCTCAGGTTGATTGGCGGGACCTGGAGCGCGGTGAGGATGAACCACTCCGGCCTCAGCTTCCCCTTTTCATAGCCGAAGAACTCCAAATCGGCGTCAGGAATTTTCTCCATCCACTCGCGTATCTGCGTCGGGTAAATCCTGTCCTTGTCCAAGTAGAAATTGGTGGGCTTGTCAAGCAGCACGGGCGTCCTTTCGAATGCGCAGTGCGGGCACTTCTTCGCCTTCTTCGTGCGCACGAGGATTTTCTTCCCGATGTCCAGCGTGTCGTCGCCGATGTAAATCTTGAGCTGCTCAAGCTTGTCGTCAGGCATTACAATCCTTCCGCAGCCCATGCATGTTGCGTGCATGAGGGTTTCAAGCCTTTTCCCGAATTCAGAGTGCACAACAGGCCTCACAAGCTCTATGTGGCCGAAGTGGCCCGGGCATCTCTTCATTGTGTTGCCGCAGGTCTTGCAGCGCAGCCCCGGGTTGATTACGCCGAGGTGGTTGTCCATTAAGCCGCCTTCCATCGGGAAGCCGTCTTTATCATAAGTTTCGGGGCTCTTGCTCTCAATCGCGGACATCTTCCTTATCTGCTCCGGTGAGAGTATCCTGAACTCGACCGCCTTGATTCTCTTCATCATCATTTCAACCGCTGCTCCGTCCGAGTCACGCCTCGGAATGGCGAGGCCATCTTCGGCCTTGAGGCCTCGATGGGCCTTGCTTCGCACCCAACATTTGCAAATTCCATTTCCATCTTTTACACCTTGTCCGTAAGTATCAGCTTGGGGTGGACCCCCAGCGCCTTCAATTCATCAAGCAGGAGCTTGAACCCGTAGCTCATCTCCACAGGGTATATTTTCGAATCGTTCACTTCGAGCACGCGCTTCGTTTTCCTGATCTGGTCTTCAAACCCGATGACGCCAGCGGTCTCCGAAACCCACATAGTGACTTTGTCAGAATCATCAATGAATTTTTCCTGCAGCAGCATCGCAGCCCCGTGCCCGACCAGCGTTTCCCCTTCCATCTCCCCGAACCTCAGGCCGCCTTCCTTTTCCTTTCCTTCCGTCGGCTGCCTTGTGAGTATCTGCACAGGGCCCCTTGCGCGCGACTGTATCTTGTGCGCGGTCATGTGGAACAGGCGCCTGTAAGCCACGACCCCCATGAAAATTTCCCCCTTTATCCTCTGCCCTGTCGTGCCGTCATAAAAAACCTCTTTCCCGTTCGGCTTGAATCCCGCCTTGAGCAGCATGTCCTCAAGCTCCTCCTGCGGGGTTCCGGTGAAAGGGGTTCCGTCAACCTGCATGCCTTTCAAGGCCGCGGCCTTTCCGCCGAGCATTTCAAGCAGATGCCCGATTGTCATCCTTGAAGGAACCGAGTGCGGGTTCAGAATGAGATCCGGCTTTATCCCGTCGGGCGTGAAAGGCATGTCCTCTTCCGGCACGATAAGGCCGACAACCCCCTTCTGGCCGTGCTTGGAGCTGAACTTGTCCCCCAGTGAAGGGATCCTTTCGCTCCTCACCTTGACCTTCACAAGCTTGTTCCCGGCTTCCGATTCCGTCACAAAAACCTTGTCAACGTGGCCTTCCTTGCCTTTCCTTATGGTTACGGAAGCCTCGCGCCTCTTCTCCTGCACAACCCCGAACTCGTTGATTTCCTCGAGGAACCTCGGGGGGGATGTCCTGCCAATGATGACCTCGTTTTCGCCGATGTAGGATTCGAGCTGTATGACTCCGTCTTCGCCGAGCTTCTTGTAAGAGTCAGGCCCCAAGAAACCCACGATTTCCTCCGCCGGAATCTCGAACTTGTCTATCTGGCCGCCGGGATACCTGTTCTCCGAGGCCTCGTAAACGCGGAAATAGCTGCTCCTCCCCAGGCCCCTGTCAACAGCGCCCTTGTTGAGGATAACCGCGTCCAGGATGTTGAACCCGAAAGGCATTATTGCGACCACGAAGTTCTGGAGCTGCGGCCTCTCGTTCACGCCCAAAATGTCCTCGCTCCTGGTTTTCACGAGGGCCTTCTGCGGGTAATAAAGCAAAAAGCCTTCGGTGTCAGTCCTGAGGGCGTAGTTGCTCGCGCCGAACCCCTGCGCCTGCTTGAACATCTTTGCGCCATGGAGCGCCTTTCCGGCCATGTTGTGCTCCAGGTAAGGTATCATCGAGCTGATAATGCTCAGGATTGTGGCGCCGTCAATCTCGAGGTGGGTGTGCTCCTTTGTGAGCTCGTCCTGCTTCGCCGCAATGAACGCGTTCTCCTCCTCTTCCGCATCCAGGTATTCAATCAGCCCCTGCTCGACCAAATCGTTCCACGTGAGCTTGCCTTCCCTGAGCTGCCCGACCTGCTGCTCCGTTATCATGAGCTTGCCGTTCTCAACGACAAGGAGCGGCCTCTGCACCCTCCCCGCGTCGGTGTTGATGTAAACCTCGTTCGTGTCATCGTGGTAGGCGACGTTGATTTGCTCGCTCACCTTGTTGCCGCGCCTGTGTGCGATGATTTCCCGCGTGAGCTTGATAGGGTCGTTATGGAACCCGATGAGCCTCCCATTGATGTAAACCTTAGCATTCTTCGCGCTTTCGCTCGCCATCACAAATCACGTTTCCATTTTTTAAATTCAAAAAACTTTACTTCAATTTGACTCCCATGTCCTTCAACAGTTCCGTCCGAGTCGCGCCTCGGAAGGGCGCA
>CAYJRH010000077.1:0-3351 GCA_964372565.1 uncultured archaeon | reverse complement strand
CGAAAAAGAAAAGTGCATAAGGCATTTGCCAAAATGAAAAGAAACGGAAAAAGTGCTACGATGAAACAGCTCGAAAACTATTCCCCCGCAAAGGAGGAGGAAGTGCGCGAATTCTGGAAAGGGAAAAAAATCCCGGAGAAGGCGCGCAGGCTCAACCCGAAGGGCAAAGGATTTTACATGATGGACGGCCCGCCGTATGCCTCGGGGCACATACACATGGGAACCGCGCTCAACAAGACAATCAAGGACATTACAATAAGGCAGAAGAGGATGCAGGGCTTCTCGGTACTGGACCAGCCCGGATATGATACGCACGGCCTGCCGATTGAGAACAAGGTCGAGAAGCAGCTGAAATTCAAAACCAAATCGGAAATCGAGAAATACGGCGTGGGCAAATTCGTGAACGAGTGCAGGAAATTCGCGACAGAGTACATCGGCGTAATGAACTCGGAATTCGACAACCTCGGGGTCTGGATGGACTGGGAAAACCCATACCTAACGCTGAACAACGATTACATCGAGGCGATCTGGTGGACGTTCAAGAACGCGGATGAGAAAGGCCTGCTCTACATGGGAAAATACCCGGTGCATGCCTGCCCGCACTGCGAAACCGCGGTTGCGTACAACGAGATAGAGTATGTGAAGCAAACGGACAAGTCAATTTACGTTAAATTCAGGGTGAAGGGCCGCGAAAACACCTATCTCGTGATATGGACAACAACGCCTTGGACCCTCCCAAGCAACACCGGAGTGATGGCGCACCCGAAATTCGATTACGTCGAGGCGCAGGTCGGCGCCGAAATCTGGATACTCGCAAAGGAAAGGCTGCAGCAGCTCATGGACGCGGCGGAAGCGGGCTACGTGGTAAATAAAGAAATGAAGGGCAAGGGGCTTGAAGGGATTGAATACGAGAACCCGCTCGCGGCAAATCTGGCGCTGCCGAAGCTCGAGAAAGCGTACCGCGTGATAATGAGCGACCGCTATGTGAATTTGGAGGACGGGACAGGGTTGGTGCACTCGGCGCCTGGATGCGGAAAGGAAGATTTTGACGCGGGGACAAAAGCGGGGCTGCCTGTTGTGAGCATTGTCGGCCTGAACGGATTTTTTGAAAAGGAAGCGGGGAAATACGCCGGCAAGAAGGCGCGCGTTGTGGATTCGGAAATAATCGCCGACCTCTCCGATATGGGGGCGCTCATTTACAAGCACGATTACACCCATGATTACCCTGTATGCTGGAGATGCAAAACCCCGCTGCTGATGATTGCGACCCCGCAGTGGTTCTTCAAAGTTACAGCAATCCGCGAGAGGATGCTCGCGCTGAATGAAACGGTCGAGTGGCACCCTGCTTGGGGGAAAGACAGGTTCAGGAACTGGCTCGAAAGTTTGGGCGACTGGCCTGTCTCGAGGCAGAGGTACTGGGGAACGCCCCTCCCGATATGGGTATGCAGCGCGTGCGGGAACAGGAAAGTCGTGGGCTCGGCAAAGGAACTGAAGGAAAATTACAAAGGCGGGCTCGGGGATTTGCACAAGCCGTGGATTGACAAGGTTGAGTGGGGATGCAAAAAATGCGGAAAAGGAATGATGAGGCGCGTGCCCGAAGTGCTCGATGTCTGGTTCGATTCAGGGGTGACATCATGGGGCTCGATAGGGTACCCGGCACAAAAGGAAAAGTTCAAAAAATTCTGGCCCGCTGATTTGAACATCGAAGGCAAGGACCAGATACGCGGGTGGTGGAACTCGCAGCTCATAACGAGCACGATTTGCTTCGGCGACAAGCCTTTCAAGGCAATTGCAATGCACGGGCTCATACTCGACCTCGGCAAGAAGAAAATGTCCAAGAGCTCGGGCAACATTGTTTCGCCTTCCGATGTCATGAACAAATACAGCCGCGACTACCTCAGGTTTTACCTCGCAAAAACATTCAGCGGCGAGGACATGGTGTTTGAATGGGAGGCATTCAAGGACATAGCGCGCTTCTTCAACACGCTATGGAACAGCCTGAACTACGGCGCAACATACCTCGACATTGATTTGGCGAAGCATGAGAAGCCCGGTGCGAAGAAGCTCGAAGCAGAGGACAGGTGGATTATCAGCAAGCTGCACTCGCTTGAAAAGGAAGCGCTCCGCGAATACAATTCGTACAATTACTCGAAAGTTGTTCGGTTGCTCGAGTACTTCGTGCTCGAGGAGTTCAGCCGCACCTACATCAAGTTCATCCGCGACCGCGCAAAGGGCAAAACCAAGGCAGCGGTGGGCGCGGCATTCAGCCATGTTTGCTCTGCGCTGCTGAGGATGCTCGCTCCGATAACGCCGCACTTCGCGGAATTCGCTTACCAGCACCTGAAGTCAAAGGGAATGGAGGAATCCGTGCATTTCGAAATGCTGCCCAAGCCAAACGAGAAGCTGATTGATGAAAAACTTGAGGAGGAAATGGATTTGGCAAAGCAATTGCTGCAGGAAGTGCTGAACATGCGCGAGGCGGAGCAGCTGAGGCTGAGGTGGCCCCTCAATGAGCTTGTATTCGTTTCAAAGGAGAAAAAGTTCAGGAACACGGGGCGCATCATTGCGGATGCCGCCAATGTGAAGAGGTTCACGCAAAGCGCAGAGGAACCGGAAGGGGAATACGCATCGAAGGAATTCGCGGGAGGGAAGCTCTTCCTCGACAAATCCGCGGACGCCGAATTGAAGGAAGAGTGGGAGCTCATGGAGCTGCGCAGGCGCATACAGGAAGCGCGCAAGCAGGCGAAGCTCAATCCCGCGCAGATAGTCGAGCTTGAAATTGACTGTTCGGACAGGAAATTTTTGGAGAAGCACAGGAAGGAAATCGAGCAAAGCACAGGAACAAGGGCCGTTGCGGGGAAAGGGCAGATGGAAAAGGTGCTCGAGCGCGAGTTTTATATAAGGATTAAACCATAATTAGTTTTGTTTATGATAATTTCGAATCTCAAATATTCTTCGGAAAAAGCCCCTTCATCAGGATAGTTGACGCCTTGATAGACAATATCCACGAGGGCTTCACAAAGAAGGAACTGCAGGAGCTCGCCGGCTTGAGCAAAGGGGCATTCTTTACCCATTGGCCCAAGGCAGAGGAACTGGGGCTGGAACCGCATGGAACGGTCGGAATGCTCCTGAAGGCATACCGCCAAAAAATTTATTCGAAAAAGCAATCAATAGAATTTATCAGGGGCCTTAAAACAAAATCAACTCTCTACATCACAACAGATATAATTTTGGGCATAATAGATGAAGTAACAAAAAAATGGGCCTAGCGCGGCTTCGCGAAAGTCTCAGCGACAAGAATCGGGAAAACAATCGTCGCGTCGGCGAACACCTTCACCGAAGCGGCATCCG
>CAYJRH010000076.1:0-3385 GCA_964372565.1 uncultured archaeon | reverse complement strand
GGCAGGGGAACGTGATTGCGGGAACATTCCACCCTGAAACAGAAAAGAATTTCTTTGCGCACAGGATGCTTCTCGAAATGCTCAAATGAATTACTGCGGCCAAAACTTTCCCGCAGGGATAAATTTTAATCTGTTCTTGCCATTCTATTGCCATGCCAAACCCGAGAATTTTCGAGCGCAGCGCGAAATACCTTATCAGCGCCACGCGCGGCGGCCCAACGCGCGCGGTGATCATGCACGAGCTCTTGCAAAAGCCGCAGAACCCCAACCGGCTCGCGGAGAAATTGGGGCTTGATTACAAGACCATCACGCACCACCTGCAGGTTCTGCGGAGGATAAACTGGGTAACCACGAATTCGGATAAGTATGGGGAAGTCTTTTCCCCCACCTTTACCGAAGAGGAAAGGGCAATTTTTGAGCGGATTTGCGCAGGAATTGGGAAAAAGCTTTAATATGCCAAAATGGAGGTTTTATTCATGGAAATCGCGGTAATTTTGGAGGCAATCAATTCGGTTCTGCTTATTCTTCTTCTATATGTTTACATAGGGAATTACAAACAGATGAAGAACAATTTCACCCTTGGCCTCATTCTCTTTGCGGGTTTTGTGCTCCTCCAAAACCTTGTCGGCTTGTACTTCCACCTCATGATGGTCGAATATTATTCACAGCAAGCGATGCAGCATGCCCTGCTGCTAAGCGGCCTGCAGACAATCGCCCTTGCCGTGCTCAATTACGTGACATGGAAGGAATGATTGGCGGATTTTTCCAACATTTGGGAAAAAGCTTTTAAAGGGGAAAAATCGCTTGCATTACAGAAAACTATTGGATGTATTCAAATGCGGTTCTTGGGGGTAAAAGTTGTTTTGGTTTTAATCCTTGCCGGGCTCATCCTATTTTCGGGGTGCGCGCAGCAGGGGCAAAATGCGGTCAATGATGCGGCTGATGGCAAAGGTGGCGCCCTGGCAAATGATGAGGGCAATTCCATGATGGAAAAGCCCGCAGGTGATGCGATGGAAAAGCCTAGCGACGCGATGGCGGAAAAATCATCTTACTTGCCTTTTACAAAATCCGAGTATGACAGTGCGCGCGCCGAAGGCAAAATTATTTTCCTCGAGTTTTACGCCAACTGGTGCCCTTATTGCACAAAGCAAAAGCCCATCAATGAAAGCGCTTTTGCGAGCGCGCAAATGCCTGCAAATGTTGCCGGCTTCCAGGTCAATTACAAGGATTCGGACACCGACAGCGATGAAGAAGCCCTTGCAAGGGAATTCGGTGTTTCATACCAGCACACGCGCATAGTCCTCGGGCCCGACGGTTCGGTTTTGTTCAAGGCAACCGGAAACTCAAGCGAAGAGGGCATAATTAATGCCGTAAAAGAAGCTGTGTGATCGGATGGCGGGTGTTCGTTCAAGGATAATACTAAACAGCATTTTTTTTGTGCTGGGCTTTTCTGTCGTTTTCACATTGCTTGGCGTTCTCCTCCAGAGCGTCCTTTCCACAATAGCCTATGACCTTAGAATATATTTGAGTTATATCGGCGGAGCAATAATCATTTTCTTCGGCCTGTTCATGATGGGCGTAATCAAAGTAGATTTCCTGATGTCCGAGCACAAGCTCAATGTGAAGAAAACAAATAATCAATTCCTGGGCTCATTTCTTTTCGGCTCGGCCTTTGCCGTCGGGTGGACACCCTGCGTCGGAGCCGTGCTAGGTTCGGTGCTCACTTTGGCAGTAACCAGGCCTGAAATTGCCATGCCGCTCATGCTCTCATATTCGCTCGGATTGGGGGTTCCATTTGTTGTCGCTGCAATTTTCATTTCACAATCCACGGGTTTGATTAGGAAAATAAGGCCGATGCTGCAGTGGTTCAATCTGGTGTTTGGCGCGATGCTTGTCGCCTTGGGGCTTCTTGTCGCAACAAATACACTCAACATCCTTGCCAACCTTCTTCCGGTAGTGGACATTTTCTTTACAGGGGCGGGCGAAGCGGGGATGATGCCGGGCGACCCTACAATACTCATAACTTTTTTGGGCGGGGTGGTTTCCTTTTTCAGCCCGTGCATACTCCCTCTTGTGCCCGCTTACCTGACTTTCATTGCAGGAACCACTTTTAGGGAAGTTTCGGAAGAGGAATTGAGGAAGTGATTGCGTTGAATCCGCGCGGAAATTTCTTTTCACCAAATAACCCTTTGCTCATTGTGGCTGTTCTGGCAATTATTCTTGCAGGTTTTATTTTTCTGCAATCCATAAAAGCCCCTGCCCCTCCTCAAGTTCAACAGCAAGGTGAAAAGCAGATGCCGCTGCAAATCGATAAGAGAGGCTTTGCCAAGGCGCCGGAGCTTGCGGGAATTTCAGGCTACATCAACACAGATTCGAACATAAGCATTGCAGGCCTCAAGGGCAAGGTCGTGCTTGTCGATTTCTGGACCTACACCTGCATCAACTGCATCCGCACGCTCCCATATCTCACCGCATGGGATGAAAAGTACGCAGGCAATGGGCTGGTTATTATCGGCGTGCACACCCCTGAATTCGATTTCGAGAAGGAGCAATCCAATGTGAAGGCCGCTGTTGAAAAATACGGGATAAAATATCCTGTCGTGCAGGACAATGATTATGCCACCTGGAACGCTTACCAAAACCATTATTGGCCGCACAAATTCCTTATCGATGCGGAAGGCTATATCCGCTATGACCATATCGGAGAGGGCGCCTACGAGGAAACCGAGCGGGAAATCATCAAACTGCTGAAGGAACGTGATGAGGGCCTAAAGCTCCCAAATGGCAACACTGAAGTTCCTGCCGAAGGCACCGAATTTTACAAAATAGGGACGCCTGAGCTTTACCTTGGTTATGAATTCGCGCGGACTCAACTCGGAAACCATGAAGGGTTTCGGCCGGATGAAACGGTTTCTTACGCCTTCCCCTCGGGCGGGAAACTTGCGCCGAATACTGTTTACCTCGAAGGGCAGTGGAAGAGCAACAGCGATTCGATGGAGCTTGTTTCGGACTCGGGAAAGGTTGCGCTTGTCTTCACGGCAAAGAATGCGAACATAGTGGCGGGCAACAGCACAGGTTCCTCGGCAGTTGTTCCCGAGCTTGACGGCACGTCCATCCCTGCCTCTTCAATTGGAAGCGATGCAGCAAACGGTTCGGTGCTTGGCAGCGTGACTGTGAGCGGGCAGAGGCTCTACAACATTGTTTCGCTTCCGGATTATGCGCAGGGCAAGCAGCTCGTTTTCACCGTGAAAGGAAAAGGATTCAAGCTGTACACTTTCACTTTCGGGTGAATGAAGGAACTTTTCCTAAACGCCCTTCGCGATTTTTTTGAGGTTCAACGAGCTCAGCGCGATTTCCGGCGCGACGATTGCCTCTTCCTGCCCCC
>CAYJRH010000075.1:0-3514 GCA_964372565.1 uncultured archaeon | reverse complement strand
ACCTTCTGCCGGACAAAGCCTGCAAGCAGCCCAAGGCTGAATACTGCGTTGCGCAGCGCGATTGCTATTATGGAGTAGAATCCTGCCCACAAGTCTTTTTTCGCCGCGTAAAACGTGAGGCGCAAGGTGCTCAAAAACCCGAGCAATGTGAAAGCCGAAGAGGCCGATATAGCCCAGAACGCGTAATCCGCGTACGCAAAATAGTAAAGTGGCAAGGAAAGCAGGAAAAGGCCGGTGCCAAAATATACCGCAATAATCTGGAATTTCACGTCCAATGTAGTGTACGAATCCCCGGCAATCTTGTCCTTGTGCTTCGAATAAAGCTTAACCCTGTAAAAAGCGCGGAAAAATTTTGTGCGAAGATATTTCATCAATGTATCCGGATGCGTGTGCCAAACTATTGCATCAGGATTGAAGACAAGTTTTTTCCCGGCTTTTGCGAGCTTGTAACTAAGCTCCGGGTCCTCACCGCTTGCTTTCGGGAAAGATTCGTCGAAGCCGCCGGCGCTGAAAAAATCCCCGCGCCTGTACGCCGCGGAATAGCTTCCCACCCAATCAATGCAGCCAGCGTTCTTTTTCATCAATTCATATCTCTCCTCAATCTCAATCTGCGCGAACCTTGCGACAATCGATTTCTGCGCGGTTTTATAGGCCCCCTGCACCCCAATAACTTTTGGGTCCTTGAACGGCTTAAGCATCTCCTGCAGCCAATTCTTTTCGGCGATGCAATCAGCATCCGTGAAAACAAGTATTTTGCCGTTTGCAAATTTTGCACCGTTGTTCCTCGCCTTTGCCGGCCCAGCATTGTGCTGCCTTAAAACTTTTGTGCCTTCCTTTTCCGCAATGAATGCCGTCTTGTCCTTGGACCCGTCGTCAACAACGATTATCTCATAATCCTTTTTCTGGAAATCCTGCGCTTTCAGCGCGCGGATGCACTCCGCAATGGTTGAAGCACTGTTGTATGCCGGTATGATGACGCTTGCCTCCATGCTTTCACGCAACCTTCACTGCCTTCACAACCATCTGTTCCTGCAGGCTTTTCGGCAAAAAGTTGTGAAGCAGCGCGCGGAAAAAAAAGCTCCACTTGTTCATGCTTCCATAGCAGTTCTCATCGCTGTAAGGCTGGCAGTAATAGGCCTGCACGGCAAACCCGTTCCTCTCAAGCGCGCCCCTCAGTTTCGGGAAATCGAAAAGGCTTATGTGGATTGGCGTCTCATACGAATGGAAAACCCTGTTTACCAGGCTTTTCCTGTTCGGCGTCGTGATTATCAGGACGCCGTTTTTCTTCAGCACCCTGTTCGCTTCTGCAAGGAATTTTTCTGGATTCACGACATGCTCAATTAGCTCGCCCGCGAAAACCGAATCAAAAAAATCCCGCGGAAATGGGATTCTTTCCGCATCCGCGTTCTTGTAATGGCCCAAATCTTCCTTTGTCTCTATGTCGATGCCGTAAACATTTTTCGTGCCGAATTTTTCCAGGAACCTGCCGTGTATCCCGCCTATGCTGTACCCCGCATCAAGAATCCTGCCGTTCAGGTGTTCCAGTGCGAACTCAACCCTGTCCATGCAAACCAGCCAAAAAAACCTATAAATAATGCCTACTGGGGAATAAAAAGGCGTTTTGGTGCGGAGGGCGAGGCATTGAAAGTCAGGCGCTGACCTGCTTCTCCGCTGCCGAGCTCTTCCAGAAGTCGATGTCAAAGAGGTACTTGGCGAACGTTTTCGCGCCCATCAAAAGGCGCGGCGCCTCGCGCGGCTGCTCAATCATGAGCTTCAGCCTGCCCACTATGTACTCGGGCCTCATGTAAAACTCCTTTCTCGCCCAGTCGCATGATTCCACAAGCTCCTTTGCCGAAAGCTTGTCGGTATTGAGGATTGTGTTATGCGTCCCTTCCGGAGTGAGCCACTCATCCCACTTTGTCGTTGAAAGGAAATTATTGTCGGTTGCCCACTTGAATGCCTCCGTTCCGGGGTAAACCATCAGCGGGAAGAACTGTGCCGTGTCGGGCGAGAGTTTTTTCGCCCATTCGACCGTCTTCTTGATGGTTTCATGCGTTTCGCCGTTGTTGCCCATCATGAAGCAGCCGTGCACCAGAAGGTTCGCTTTCTTTGAATCGACCATGAACTGCTCAATCTTCTCGACGCGCGTGCCCTTCTTGATGTTGTTGAGTATCTGCTGGTCGGCGCTCTCAAAGCCCACGCACATCAGCCTGCATCCCGCCTTCTTCATCCATTGCATCGTCTCCAAATCAAGGTCAGCGCGCGAATTGCACGTCCAGGTCACATTTAGGTTACGTGCCTGCACTTCCTTGCATATTTCAATCGTGCGCTGCTTGTCCTGCGTAAGCGTGTCATCCTCGATCATGATGTCCTTCACATAAGGGAGGTTCTTCGAAATCCATTCGAATTCATCGACAACATTCTTGACGCTCCTTGCTCTATAAGAATGCCCTGTAAGTGTTTGGGGCCACTTGCAGAACGTGCACCTGTACTTGCATCCCCTGCCTGTGATGATTGTCACTTCGGGGTACAATACCGAGGGGTAAAAATAATCCTTGATCTTGATGTGCCTGTTGTAAACCTCGCTCGCAAACGGCATTGCGTCAAGGCCTTCCTGCTCAATCGGCGGCATGTTCGGCGTGAATTTTGCTTTTCCGTCCTCTCCTCGGTAAGTGATTCCGAGAACAGTGTCAAGCGGCTTCTTCTTCTCAAGCGCTTCCGCTAAATCTCTAATGATGTAATCATATTCTCCTCGCGCGACAGCATCAATCTTCGGGCTCGTGCGCAAGGACATTTCAGGCAGCGCCCCTACGTGTGTCCCAACCATTATTGTGAAAGCTTCTGGCATCGTGTCCTTGAGCTGCTCAACAACTCTCACATCATTGTTGAAAGAAGCCGTGACAGAATCAACGACAATTAGTTCGGGTTTCCATTCCTTTACAATCTGGATTACTTCCCCGAGCTTCATTCCCGAAGCAGGGCAGTCGAGCAGCTTCACATCATGGCCGGCCTTTTCCAGCACGCCTGTCGCATAGCCCATCCAAATTGGATAGTATACGCATCCGCCCTTTGAAATCGCGGGGCTCCTGCTTGTCCTTGAGAACCTGTAAAGGAACGGCGGGTTAAGCATCAGTATTTTCATTGCAGTCACTCACACAAAACTCATTAGTTTCTTTTTAATCTTATCAACTGTTAATTCCTGCTTTAAAAACAGGTTTGGTACAACCCTAACCCCCTTTCTTCTCTGCCACAATGCGATTTGCTCTGAGCAACTCGTCAAATGAACCCGCATCCAGCCACGTTTTCTTCAATTTGCTTGCCTTCAGGGAACCGCTTTTTATGTAGTAGTTGTGCAGGTCGGAAATCTCCAGCTCGCCGCGGCTGCTCGGCTTCAGCGTTTTTATCACATCAAACACCTGCGGGGTGTACATGTAAACCCCGACAACAACCCAATTCGTCGGCGGGTCCTTCGGCTTTTCAACCACCTTTACGACCTTTTCCCCTTCAAGCACCG
>CAYJRH010000074.1:0-3524 GCA_964372565.1 uncultured archaeon | reverse complement strand
CACTCCCGAAGGCTTTCCCGCAGGCCTTTTTCCAATCCGCATTTTTTCACCGTTGTTACCCCAAGCTCCATGCCCCTGCCCGTTTCTCCAGCACCGCGTTCAGCAAATCCGATTTTGTGATGATGCCTGTAACCTTCCCGCCTTTCGCCACAAGCACCCCCGGGTTATGCTCCAGCAGCGCCGAAACAACCTTTATCGGGCTGTCCTCATTTACCGTCGGCATAGCCTCTTCCATAACCTCGGCAACGGGCAGGGCGCTGACGGCATTCATGTCCTCCGCGGAGTTCAGCCTTTCAAGCACGGTTTTTTCCGAAATCGTGCCGATGTTCTTGCTTTCCTCAAGCACAGGCAACTGTGAAACAGAGTGCTTCTTCATTGTCCGCACCGCCTCCCTCAGCGTTGTATTGGGGTTTGCGCCGATTACTTTCCTTGACATGAAATCCCCAGCCCTTGCCTGGGTTTCAAGGTGCAGGGATTCGAAGAAATCGAAAATCCTCTTTGCGTTGCCGTAAGAAGGCACAGCGGCGCCAGCCTCCATCTTTGCGATGAGGCTTTGGCTTACCCCTGTTTTTGCGGCGAGCCCGTTCTGGGTCATGCCGAAGGCTTTTCTCTTTTTCTTTATTTCTTGCAGTTCTGGCAGCATGCGAATACCCTGCTAAATTCATCAAATGAAAGGCATGAAAAGCTTTAAAACATTATTCCTTTGAGAATATTAATTGCAGGAATTATTATTAATCTAATTATGCATTCTACATAGGGTTAGTTATGGGTTCTATTGCTGCGTTTTCCCAAGTTTTTGATTTTAACGGCTCATGTCTGCAAAGAAAATTCCGGCAGTATAAAAAAGCCTTGATTGCCGGGGGAGGTGGTTTGCTATGAAGAGTAGGAAATACTTCTTCACTTCGGAATCTGTTACCGAAGGGCATCCTTGACAAGATGTGCGACCAGATTGCGGACGCTGTCCTTGACGCGTTGATAAAGGGCGACCCGAATTCGCGCGTTGCAGTCGAGGCTGCGACAAAGACAGGCCTCATCCTTGTTTTCGGCGAAGTCACTACAAACACCTATGTTGACATACAGGGCGTTGTCAGGAAAACAATCCGCGAAATAGGCTATGACAACCCCAGTTTCGGCTTCGATGCCGACGCGTGCTCGGTGCTGATTTCGCTTTCCGAGCAGAGCGGGGACATCGCGCAGGGCGTCAATGTTGAAACCAACCGCGACAAGGAGCAGGGCGCCGGCGACCAGGGAATGATGTTCGGCTACGCGACGAATGAAACCCCGGAGATGATGCCACTCTCTATAGGGCTTGCGCACAGGCTCACGCAGCGCCTCGCCGAGGCGCGCAGGAAGGGCGAAGTCAAATGGCTGCGCCCCGATGGCAAGAGCCAGGTCACGGTTGAATATGCGGACGGCAAGCCCGTGCGCGTTGACACTGTTGTCATCAGCACGCAGCACTCGCCCGATGTTTCGCACGATGAGATTGAAAAAACCGTCATTGAAAAAATCGTGGAGCCGGTTTGCGGGAAATGGGTTGACGCAAAAACAAAGTTCCTCATCAACCCCACTGGCCGCTTTGTCATCGGCGGGCCCGTAGGCGACTCAGGGCTTACGGGAAGGAAAATTATCGTTGACACCTACGGCGGCGTAGGCCACCACGGCGGAGGTTCGTTTTCCGGCAAGGACCCGTCAAAGGTCGACCGCTCCGCGGCTTACTTCGGCAGGTACGTTACAAAGAACATCGTCGCCGCTGGCCTCGCGGAAAGGTGCGAGATACAGGTCGCTTACGCCATCGGGGTCGCCCAGCCGGTTTCAATTTACATAGACTCTTTCGGCACGGGGAAAATTCCGGACGGCGAGCTTGAAGAGGCAGTGAAAAAAGTTTTCGATTTCAGGCCGGCGCAGATTATAAGGAAGCTCGACCTGAAGCGCCCGATTTTCAGGAAAACCGCTTCATACGGCCACTTCGGCAGGAACGACCCGGATTTCACTTGGGAGAAAACCGACATGGCGGAGGCGCTGAGGAAGGCTGCGGGCGTGTGATGCGCTTCCGGCAATTTCGCGAAGGATAGCTTTGCTTTAGCTGCGGGATTGTTATTTTTTAAAGGCATTGCTCATTCATCTTTTGCATGAAGCATCTGGCGCAAACCGTTAGGTCAGGGCATTACAGGGCTGCGAGGGCATTGCGGAAATCCGGCAGGACAAAGGGCGAGGTTGCCGCTGATATGGAGCGGCTGAAGCACACAGAATTCACTTCCTTTGCAACATTTGACCGCTTGTGGCAAAAGTTGCCTACCGCAATGCAATTCGAATTGGCGGACAGGCAAATCCAGTTGCTCACGGATCACATCACCCTTTTACAGTCATCGAAGCGCGGGAATTTGGTGGAACGCATTGCCGAAACCACCCAGCTGAAAGCCCGGATTATACATGTCAAATTCCTTAAATCTGAGGCAATCAAAAAATTACATTTGGAGAAAGGGGGTCATTGAATGTTCCATTTGGCAAAGGTCATAGAGGTAATTTTCCCCGAAGACAAGGGCTCAAAATCCGCGGAGAACACCACGCATGCGCTCCTGCAGATGTGGGACGACAACATGATTATTTTCAGGGCCAACCCCGCGATTGCGAAGGATCTGAAGGAAGGGGTTTATGTCCTCGTGGATTACTCGCCGATCCCTGTCGGCGGCGCGCCCGTGCCGAGGCACGAAATAGTTTCAATCGTTTCCGAGGCGAAGGGCAAAAAAATCATGGCGAAGCTAAAGGATTCCTTTGAGGAAAAGAAAAAATCGCGGCAGGGCCAGACCGGCGAAGGCTTCATGGTCCCAGGCAAGATGATCGGCTGAATTCCGGCAGCGCTTAAGTGTTTTGGGGGGTTTGCTCCGATGCTCGAGGACTTCATTAAGGCTAACAAGCTCGCCGCAGAGGTTTTTGCAACGACGCGCGAAGTGCGCACTTCCCAAAAGGCCGCGCTCGAGCTCGGCTTAGGCGCGGATTCCGTGGCGAAATCAATACTCCTCATTGCCTCGACAGGCGAGCCTGTGCTCGTCGTGCTCCTCGGAAAGGACAGGGTCGATTTCTCCAAAATCAAGGCGCTGCTCAATGCGGGGGATGTGCGCCTCGCGGAGCCTGACGAGGTTCTTGAAATCACAGGATACGAAGTTGGCGGCGTGCCCCCGATTTCGATTTACGGCGTGGCCGCCTTCATGGACACGCGCGTCGCGAAAAAGGAAGAGGTCGTGTGCGGCGGCGGGGATGAATTCCATTTGATGAGAATCAAAGTCAAGGAAATACTTGAAAACGCCGAAGGCATCAGGGTCGAGAGCGTAATAAAAGCCGCGGCGGAATGACCTGATTTCAGCCGGCGCTCACACAGGTATCGTTATGTTCAGCCTGTCGTATTTTGCCTTCGGCCGCACCGCGCCTTTTTCCCTTCCCAACTCCAGCAACCCCATTTCGGCCAGTTTTTTCACGTCATTGAACACGTTTGAATACGGCCTCTTGAGGATTTTGGCGAGCGCATA
>CAYJRH010000073.1:1681-4074 GCA_964372565.1 uncultured archaeon | reverse complement strand
CCTTTAATAGGAAATCTTTTCCAAAAGTTCGCTTTCCATAAAATTTTTTGCACAAATCTCCGAAAAATGAACACAATCCCCTTAAGTAACATTGGCGTACCATACATTAGAGAGCTTCAATACGCACGAATTCTCCCAAAAACGCACAAAACAAGGCATTGCAGGCATGTGGGGACAAAGGCCGGGCAGTTGCCTTGAAGTTGAATGAATGGTTCGCACCGGCAGTGAACCCTGCAGAGCATTAAAAGCCTAAATTGCGGAATTGAGTGGGATATAGTTGGCGGAAACTGAAACTTTCGGGCGCAGGGACGCAAACCCTTTCATCGAGAAGTTCGAGGCGTTCTTCAAGAACAGGCTGATGAAGGAAATCGAGAGGCTTGTCGCGGAATACCCCGCGAAGAGAAGCCTCATGGTGGATTTCCGCGAGATTGAGCATTACGATTTCGAGCTTGCGGATGAGCTGCTTTCCAATTCGGATGTGTGCATCGAGGCCGCACGCGAGGCGATAAAGCGCATCGAGGTCCCGATTCTTGAAATCGGGGAAGAGGGCTTTTCCCCGCACATAAGGGTGTTCAACCTGCCCTCGGAAAGGGATTTGATCCTGCGGAACATCAGCGCGTCGCACATAGGAAAACTCATTTCGGTCGAGGGGCTCGCAAGGCTTGTGACGGATGTGCTCCCGCGGCTGAAGTTTGCCACTTGGAAATGCTCCAGGTGCGACGCAACATATAAGATACCGCAGACAAAAAACCAGGTCCAATCACCGAGCTTCTGCGCGGAATGCAAGAACCGCACTTTCACGCTTGAGGAAGAGTCAAGCACCTTTGAGGATTACCAGAAGATACAGGTGCAGGAGCCGCTCGAGCTCATGAAGGGCAGCGAGAACGCGACAAACCTCGACATTTATGTCACGGATGACCTCGTGAACAGGATAAAGCCTGGCGAGAGGACAAGGGTTGTCGGGATCGTGAGGCTGATGCCGCCGAAGGAAAAGAAGGTCATTTACGGAAGGTACCTTGAAGCCGTGCATGTTGAGGAAACCGCGAGGGAATTCGAGGAAGTCGAAATCAGCTCTGAAGAGGAAGAGGAAGTGCGGAAGCTCGCGGCGAGGGATGATGTTTACGATTTGCTCGTGCAGAGCATTGCGCCGCACATTTATGGCCATGAGATAGTGAAGGAGGCGATTGCGCTCCAGCTGTTCAGCGGCGTGAAGAAAACCCTGCCGAACAACCAGCAAGTGAGGGGGAACATCCATGTGCTGCTTGTGGGCGACCCTGGGATGGCCAAAAGCCAAATCCTGAGGGCCACGGATTCAATCGCGCCGAAATCCATTTACGTCGCGGGAAAGACCACTACCGGGGCAGGAATCTCGGCGACGGCTGTCAAGGACGAGTTCGGCGAAGGCGGGTGGACTCTCAAGGCAGGCGCACTTGTCCTTGCTTCAGGCGGGATGGCGATGGTCGACGAGTTTGACAAGATGGAGCCCGAGGACAGGAGCGCAATGCACGAGGCGCTCGAGCAGCAGCGCATTTCTGTCGCAAAGGCCGGCATTGTCGCCACTTTCAAGAGCGAAACAAGCGTGCTCGCCGCGGCGAACCCGAAATACTCGAGGTTCGACCCGTACAGGCCGTTCATCGAGCAGATTGATTTGCCGCCGACGCTCATCAGCAGGTTTGACCTTTTCTTCATGATAAAGGACGTGCTTGACAGGACAAAGGACGCGGAAATCGCGGGCCACATACTCAAGAGCCATAAGGCTGGGGAGATGATGCTCCAGCGCTCCAAGAAAGGCGTGGGCACGAAAAACCAGGAGCTCGAGGAGATAAAGGAACTTATCACCCCGAAAATCGGCGGCGAGCTCCTCAAGAAATACATTTCATTCGCGCGGCAGAACATTTTCCCGATACTCTCGAACGAGTCCATGGCGGCAATACAGGAATTTTACGTTTCACTAAGGGACCAGGGCAGGAAGGAGGGGGCGTACAGCGCGACGCACAGGCAGCTTGAAGGCCTGATCAGGCTCTCGGAGGCCTCGGCGCGCGTGAGGCTCAGCGATGTTGTCGAGAGGCGCGATGTCGAGCGCGCAATCAACCTTGTAAGGACATCGCTGCAGGACATGGTGACAGACCCTGAAACCGGCAAAATAGACATCGACATCATCACAAGCGGCCAGACACACACCCAGCTCACAAACCTCAAGAACCTGCTGCGCGTGATAAAGGACAGGGCGCGCGAAGTCGACATGGTGCCGCTCGAAGACGTCATCAATGAGGGCAAGGCATTGAACATCGACACCGATAAAGTCAGGGATTTGCTCGAACGGCTCAAGAAGAGCGGCGACATCTACTACCCGCGCTACGGGTTCATCAAGCCGACGGAAGGCAAGCAGTGAG
>CAYJRH010000073.1:0-1581 GCA_964372565.1 uncultured archaeon | reverse complement strand
TATGGGCATAAAGGAAAGCTACGCCGCGCTGCAGAAGGAAATCGCGCAAGCGTGCGCACCGATACGCCGCGACCACAAGGCAATAACGGTTGTCGGCGTCTCCAAAGGGCACCCGATTTCGGCAATCCGCGAAGCCGTGGCCGCGGGCATAAAGGACATCGGGGAGAACAGGGAGCAGGAGCTTTCTGAAAAATTCCCGGAGCTCACGGAGCTGGGGGCCGACATTCACTTCATCGGGCACCTTCAGGGGAACAAAGTCAAGAGCGTCGTGGAGATGGCTGATTACATTCACTCCGTGGATTCGCTCTCGCTGCTGCGGAAAATCCACTACGCCAGCCAGGACATGGACAAGGTGCAGAACATTTTCCTGGAAGTGAACACTTCGGGAGAGGCGCAGAAATACGGGATGAAGCCTGAAGAAGTTGAAACCATGCTCACTATAATGAAAAACCTCCCCTATGGAAACGTGAAATTCATAGGCCTGATGACAATGGCGCCGCTCACGGATGACATGAATGTTGCGCGCGAATGCTTCAGGAAACTGCATGACATCAAGGAGCACCTCAACCTGCACCACCTGAGCATGGGAATGAGCAGCGATTTCAGGGTCGCGATTGAGGAGGGCGCAACGGTGCTGAGAATAGGCAGGAAGATATTCGGGGAGTCTGAAGGCGGCAGGTAAACCAATATTAATCCGAGCGCGCATATTCCTTCCATGAACAAGCCGCTGCTCGCGCAGCTCGTGCTGATTTTCCTCATTGCGCAGGGCCTCGGCCTCTGGGCGGGAAATTACCTCATTGCGCAGAATGTTTCCGTGACAATAGTGAACGAGGACAAAAATTCAATTGACAACAGCATCGGCCTCTTCATCTGGATCCTGGCAATGACAATTGTCCTGCTCGCGCTGATAAAGTTCGCGCCGGACTGGCTGTTCTACTGGATAGTGAAAACCATCGAGAGCCTCGCCGTGTTTTCAACGGCAATAATTGTGCTCGCGCCGACCGAAGCCGAGGGGCTGGCTGTTTATGGGCTGGCGCTCCTTTTGGTGCTGCTGAGGGTGGCGTTCAGCGGGAATGTGGTTCTCAGGAATGTCTCGAGCGTTGTGGCGACCGCGGGCGCGGGGGCGCTCATCGGGGCGAGCCTCGGAGTCCTGCCGATACTGGCGTTCCTCATACTTGTGTCCATTTACGATTTCATTGCGGTGTTCAGGACAAAGCACATGGTGAAGCTCGCGAAAGGCATAACCGGAAAAAACTTCTCGTTCACTTTTGCGCTGCCGACAAAGGAGCACCAGTTTGAACTGGGCACGGGCGACATTGTCGTGCCGATGATGTTCGCGGTAAGCCTGCTCGCTGCGGCAAAGCAGGCTTTTGCTTTCCCCTACTTTGCAATTCCGCCCCTCGTGATTCTCGCGGCGTCGCTTGCGGGCCTGCTCATCACGATGGATTACGCCTCCAAGCACAAGGGAACCGCGCTGCCTGCGCTCCCGCTGCAGGCGGCGTTCATGCTGGTTGCGTTCGCGGCGTTGAAATTGGGCGGCTTTTGATATTTATGGCCCGTCTCAGACGGGCCGACGCATGC
>CAYJRH010000072.1:0-4326 GCA_964372565.1 uncultured archaeon | reverse complement strand
CAGAAGCGCAGCACCCTTGATTCCGTCACAACTGCATCCATTTTGATGTCATGCTCCTGCGCGGCGATTTGAGGAACAACCTGGAAATCATAGGCAAGCCCAATCCTGAAACCCTCTTCCTTGGAAAAGAATTTGTCATAAAAGCCCTTGCCCCGGCCGATGCGGTTGCCCTGAAGGTCAAACGCCGCGCCGGGGACAAGGAAAACACCTATTTCCCCCTTCTCCGCAAATTTTTTCCCCTTGGGCTCGAGAGCGCCATACTTCCCCTTCGCCAAACCAGAAAGGGAATTTGCGCCTGCGAATTTGAGGCCATTCCCCGCAACAACCGGAAGGAAAACCTTTTTCCCCGAAGAGATGAGGCTGTCGAAAAGCAGTTCCGCATTCACCTCGTTTCCCATTGAAATGTAAATCCCGACACATGCGGCGGATTTTATTTCAGGAAGCTCGATGGCTTTTTTGCAGATCGCCGCGCTTTTGCCCAAAACTTCAGCTTCGGGGAACGATGCCCTTTTTCCCAGCATTTCTTGCCGGATAATCGCCTTGTCCAACACAGGTCAGCCCCTTTCAAGCGCCCTTTTGCCGATGTCCCCGCGGAACTGCATGCCCTCGAACGAAATCCTTGAAACCCCGGCATAGGCATTACTTATCGCTTCCTTTATCGACGCGCCGGTTCCGGTAACGCCGAGAACCCGCCCCCCATCCGTGACAGCACTGCCATCAACGGATTTTGTGCCGGCATGGAACACAACGACATTTTTCGCTTTCTTCGCCTCTGCAAGCCCTGAAATCTTTTTCCCCTTTTCATATTTTTCAGGATACCCTCTTGCGGCAACGACAACGCAGCACGCGGCCCCATTTTTCCACTTCAATTCCGTTTCTCCTAGCCTGCCTTCAATGCACGCGAGCATTGCATCAACAAGGTCGCTTTCAAGCAAAGAAAGCACGGGCTGGGCTTCCGGGTCGCCGAAGCGCGCATTGAACTCGAGGACCTTGAAGCCGCCTCCCTTCACCATCAGGCCGGCGTATAAAACCCCCTTGAAGGGCGCGCCGCGCTTCCGCATCTCTTCAAGCACGGGGAAAAAAACTTTTTGGAGGATTTCACCCTCCATGCCTTTCACTATCGGCGCCGGTGCATACGCGCCCATGCCCCCGGTGTTTGCGCCTTTGTCATTGCCGAAAATCCTCTTGTGGTCCTGCGAGGAAACCATGAGCTTCGCGGTTTTGCCGTCGCAGAACGCGAGGATGCTCGCTTCCTCGCCTTCGAGGAGCTCCTCAATCAAAATGCTTTTTGCCGCCTCCCCGAATATGGAATCCTGCATGAGCCTGTTGACCGCGCCCATTATCTCGCTGCGCGAATTGCATATCACCACGCCTTTCCCGGCGGCGAGGCCGTCCGCCTTTACAGCGGCTTTCTCAAAATTGCCTACGGCCTCCTGCGCCTCGTCGATGCCCATTACAATTTGATAGCGCGCGGTCGGCACCCCCGCGGCAATCATGACATCCTTGGCGAATCGCTTGGAGCCCTCGAGCATCGCCGCGGCGCGGCTCGGGCCGAAAATCCCCAGGCAGTTTTTTTCGAACTCGTCAACAATCCCTGCAACAAGCGGAGCTTCAGGCCCGACAACAGTCAAATCGATTTTGTTCTGAATGGCAAAATCAAGGAGTTTCGGGATGTCATCCGCTGAAATTGCGACGTTCTCTGCTATTTCCGCGGTGCCGGCGTTGCCCGGCGCGCAGTAAATCTTCTTCACTTTTTTGCTCTGCAGGAGCTTCCAGCAGAGCGCGTGCTCACGCCCCCCTGAACCCACAACGAGGATTTCCATAATATTAATGGGTGAAAACAGGATTAAAAACATACCACAAATAATTGCAAGTAATTGGGCATCAAATGCCGAAATGGGGCATATGCGATTATCCCGAATTTTGAAAGAATTTTCACCATTTCCCGGCCAGAAACGGGCGGGATTTTAGTGCCCATGCGGTCACTCCGCGACTTCTATTTGGCCAGAGTGCCGCTCTATCGGATAATTCATCTGCAGAATAAGATTAATGTCGTGTTTCTGGTCTTTTAGCCCTTTGTTGCCATCGATTGCAAGGCGAAAAGCGTCGTGGAAATTTTCAAGCGCCTCCTCGAGATTTTTCCCGAAAGTGTTTATGTGGAACCTGTCATTCCTGACAACCACATTTTTGCCCTCGCGCCAGACCTTTATAGTGACCTGCATAAATACCAACGATAATAATGGATGTTCATGAATAAAAAAGCAGTGTTTTGGAAGAGGATGCTAAGCTAGGAGTTTTTTGCCAAGTATTGTCTCCATCTTTGCGACAAGCCAGAGATTTGCTTTTATCCCAGAAGCCTTTAGACGAGCTTCATATTCAGGAGAAGCCAGTAATATTTTAATATTAGAATCCCTTGATTCAAGCAGCCTCCTTACTGTTCCGGCAATCGGACTAGTCCCTACGCTCATAGTAGTTGCAGTATTGATTCTTTCCAATTGCCTCATTCGCAAAGACAATAATTGCGCTTCTGAAGATCTTCTTGGCCTGTGGGTTCTCAGTGGCGTAGGTTTTTTTGGCATCGCATTCACTTATTGGTTCACGCGTAAGTCCTCTTCGCTTCCAGGCCGCGCTCGTGGCGCTCAAGCGCCTTTACGCGCAGCTTGGCGCCGAATTCCGTCGGATACTCGCCTGTGATGCACGCGGCGCAGAGGTCCTTCTTCCCGTTTTCGAGGCCGATGGACTTGACAAGGCCGTCGAGGGTCATGTAGCGCAGCGAGTCGACATTGATTTCCTCCGCGATTTTGTCCACGGTTTCCTGCTCGAGGTCATTCCAACCTGTGCTGTGCAGTTGTTCCGCGCTGGAAACGCGGTTGGCGACAAGCTCGCCGATTGTCGACATGTCTATCCCATAGAAGCACGGGCTGCGTATCGGCGGGCAGGTTATGCGCATGTGGATTTCCTTCACTCCGCCGCCTTCGCGCAGGTACTGTATCAGGGATTTTGAAGTGGTTCCCCTGACAATTGAATCGTCAATGAGTATCACTTTCTTGTTTTTTATCGCGGCGCGGTTCACGTTGAACTTCTGCCTCACCTTTTCCATGCGGTCGCGGCTCTCGATGAAAGTGCGCCCCACATACCGGTTCCTTATCAGGCCTTCCATTGCGGGCAGGCCCATTGTGTGCGCATACGCATCGGCCGCGGGCTTCGCGGTATCCGGAACCGGCACTACGACGAAATCCTTGTCATTGACCTTCAGCGGCTCCTGCTTTGCAAGCTCCACGCCAAGGCGCCACCTCACCTCATACACCGAGCGCCCGTCCAATACCGACGCGGCATTTGCAAAGTAAACGTATTCGAACATGCAGTGCGCGTTCCTCGGGGATTTCGCGTAGCGCTTGATTTCGGAGGCGCCGTTTGTCGAGATGAACATCTCCCCGGGCTTCAGCGGCTTTATGGAGCCTTCGGACATGTTCGCAATCGCGACGCTTTCCGATGCCGCGCCGGTGAAATTGTCGTTGATGGTGTAAACCATTGGCCTTATCCCGAGCGGGTCGCGCATCGCGGCGACAGTTCCTTCCGCATCGAGATATGCGATATTGTAGGCACCGTCGAACTTTTCGGAGAGGCTGCTGAACACTTCAGCCATCGGGGTTTTTTTCTCGCCGACCTGCGCCTTCTCAAGGTAGTGCAATATCATCTCTGTGTCGAGGTTCCTCACAAGGTGGTATTGCTTGCTTTCGAGGTCCTTTTTCAGCTCCGCGAAGTTCGCAATGTTGCCATTGAACGAGAAGGAAAACCATTTCCATTTCCTGCCATGGTGGCGCTCGAAAGGCTGGGCAGAGCCCTCATCATCCCCGCCGGAAGTGCTGTAGCGCGTGTGGCCTATGCCTTTGGTGCCGGAGTAGCGGTGCATTATTGCATCCGCTTTGGGCTTGAAATTGGTAGAAAAGACCTCGCTGACCATGCCGAGCTTTTTGCGCGTGTCAATGAGCTGCTTCCTCATCGGGTTGTAAGTGGTGATTCCGGCGCTGAGCTGGCCGCGGTTCTGCATCTGGAGGAGCATCTGGTAAAGGTAAAAGGCGGCGCCGCCATGGGGGTAATTTTCAATTGGCTTTGGCAGGCTAACGGCAGCGACAGCGCACTCATCGTGGACCTCACCAGCCATAGATCAATTGGAGGCGGGAGGGAATAAAAAGGTTGCTTCTTGCGAAGCACGACCTACCTCGGCCCAAAGGCCGAGCGTAGGGCGCTCCCTTCCGAAGAGCATGTTCGGAATAAAAAGGTTGCTTCTTGCGAAGCACGACCTACCTCGGCCCAAAGGCCGAG
>CAYJRH010000071.1:0-4390 GCA_964372565.1 uncultured archaeon | reverse complement strand
GCGCCCTTCCGACGCGCATGTCGGATGTGGAACCTTTAAAAATGATTCCGAAGAATGCTATTAGAGCCAAATAACAGCTTCCGAAGACATAGCTTTTTCGGGCGATTTTCAGCGTTTAAGTGGTTTATATGGGTTTGAGGCCGGGGCACTGCTACAACACGACAAAAGACAGGCCATACACTAGGCATGCGGTCACGGTCCACAGCAGGAACTACATCGGCGCAACCCCGGGCCTGAAGACAAGGCAGTGGAACATGGGCGACGGGATGAAAGCGTTTGACACTGTTGTCGACCTGAAGGTTGACTGCAACCCGCTCGGGGTGCAGCTGCGCGACAACGCGATTGAGAGCGCAAGGCTGATGATCAACAGGACGCTTATCAAGAGGGTCGGCAAGGAAGGGTTCTTCCTCAAGCTGCGCGTTTACCCGCACCACATCCTGCGCGAAAACAAGCAGGCGCAAGGAGCGCACGCAGACCGCATACAGAAAGGCATGAGCCACGCATTCGGAAAGGTTATCGGAAGGGCTGCAAGGATTCGCAGCGGCCAGGTGATATTTTCTGCGCTTGTGTTCGATGCCGACGCTGAAAAAGCTGTCGGCGCCATGATGCTCGGCAAGTCAAGGTTCCCGTGCGGGGTTTACACTGAAATCCACAAGGATGTCGCGAGCATAGGCACAAAGCCGAAGAAAACAAGGGACCTTGCAAAGGAAGAAGAGGAAGCAAAGAAGGCAGCGGAAGGCGCGGCCACAGCGGCAACAGATGCGGCTGCGGCAGCTGCGCCGGCAGCGGGCGCGAAGCCGGAGGCCGGAAAGCCCGCTGCGGGGGCGAAGCCGGAGGCCAAAGCCGAGGCGAAAGGCGCAGAGAAGAAGAAATAATCAGCAAGTTAATCCCTTCTCCACAGCAATTTCTACTGTATGCCAGAACTGGTTGTTGACCTCGCGGAGGCCAAAAAATTCCTTTCCGGAAAGGATTCGAAGTGCTGCATTGTCCAGATACCCGAAGGGCTCAAGGGCAAAACAACTTGGATACTTGACGAGCTGAAGGGCAGCGCGGAAAGCGTTTTCGTGAAAATGGATCCGTGCTACGGCGCGTGCGATTTGCCGTTCGCGGACATGAAGGCGCTCAACGCGGATTCTGTCGTGCACATCGGGCACGGGCCGATACACAGGAACAAGGACATCATCTATGTGCCGTGCAGGTATGAGCTTTCCGAAGCCGAGCTGAATGAAAATGCGCGGCGCCTGCTCAAGGAACTCTGGAAAATGAAAATAAAATCCATTGCGCTTGTTGCCAACGCGCAGTACCAGCCGAGCCTCCCGGAATTCAGGAAAATACTTTTCGGGAACGGAGTCAACTGCTTCATAGGAAAAGGCACTTCGAGGATTGCGGGCGAGGGGCAGGTGCTCGGGTGCAACTACACCGTTGTCGAGGAAGCCATGCCGGGCGTTGACGCTTCGGTTTACTTCGGCGACGGCGCCTTCCACCCGCTCGGCCTGGTGTACAGCACCAAGAAGCCCGTAATTGTGGTTAATCCGCTGCACGGCACGGTTGAGGAAATCTCCGAAAAAACAAGGGACAGGCAAATGCGGAAAAGGTTTGCTGCAATAGCAAAGGCGAGCGAGGCAAAGAGCTTCGGCATAATGGTTTCGGTAAAATCCGGGCAGAGGCAGAAGGAGAAGGCGCTCGAGCTGAAGAAATCCATTGAGCGCGCGGGCAGGAAGGCGTATTTGCTGGAAATGGATTTGGTGGTTGAAAGCTACATGGCGGGCGTGAAGGTTGACTGCCTTGTGAACACCGCCTGCAACAGGATAGTGCTTGATGACGCGGAAAACTGGAAAACGTTAATTATAAATCCAACGGAGTGCCTCATAGCTATTGGCGAGAAGAAATGGGAAGAGTGGAAGCCGGACGAGTTCCTGTGATGGAGGCGTTGGATGGGCACACATAAGAGCCGGGGAAGGAAGCCCGGGTGGAGAATGACGGCAGCGCAAAAAGAGCACCTGACGGCAATGGCATTGAGACAGGCAGAATTGAGGAAGCAGGGGATAAGTGGGCGCAAAGGCAGCGCCAGAACGGCTTTTGTTTCAGGAAAACAAGCGGAAAAGTATGCGAAGCTTAGGAGTAATTGGATGGCGAAACAGCGCGGGAAAGCGGCTGGCAATCAATAGTCAATCTGGTACGGGTTCGGCGGCGAGTACTTCTTTTTCTTCGCTTTTTTCCGCTTCTTCTGCGGGATGTCGGTGTTTATTTTCCCCATTTCCTCAGCGAAATGGGTTTCCTCGATTTGCTCGCCTTCAATCTCGCGGATGGCCGTGCCCGTGAATGCGTAGCCGTTCACGTAATTCGAAAAGTTTGTTGTG
The DNA here is from genome assembly GCA_964372565.1 of uncultured archaeon. Classification (GTDB taxonomy): domain Archaea; phylum Iainarchaeota; class Iainarchaeia; order Iainarchaeales; family Iainarchaeaceae; genus UBA10205. The sequence continues at coordinate 2,030 of CAYJRH010000071.1, read as the reverse complement.
TCGCTGCCGTTCAGCACAACTGCAGGAATTTTGCTGCGCTGCAGGATGAGGCAGCACGCCAGGTCAAGCACAATGTTCTGACCCGGCGAGGAGCCTGCGGCGACAATCAGCGAAACGAGCTTCCTGTAGCTTATTTCATCGAAGCGCTTCGCTTCGGGATTTTCGGAAGGGTCGGAATCGTAGATGCCGTCAACATTTGTCAGGTTTACAAACGCGCCGCCGAGATATTCCGCGAGGAGGGCGCCGACGGAATCGGTTGTGAAAAAGGGCATGAGGCCGCCAAAAACAGGGATTTTGCCGGCATCAACAATCTCGCGCACGCGCGTGATGTCGGTGAATATTTCGCTGTGCGCCTTCTGGAGCGCGTTGGCGACAAGCATCGCGTTCGCGCGCGTGAGGTGGATTCCAATGAGGTCCAATTCGAAATTGTTCTGCGTGAAAGCGCGCGCAGCTTCTACATAAGAGCGGGCGGTCAGCCCACCGCCCACTACGACCACAATCCTCTTGCCATCGGAGTGCAGCGAGGATATGGCATCCGTGATTGCGCGGATTTTATCAACGATTGGGCCGTTCTCATCAACTATCAGGCTGCCGCCGATTGAGACTACGAATAAGTCAGTCCTCGGGCCCGAGTAAGTATTTTGCTGAGGAGCCTGCAAAAGGGCATCGCGGTTGCGCATGTGCTCCTCTGCCGAGAGCTCCTCGTTTACTGTATTGAAGATGTCGAACATCGAATCCTACAGATTAAGCCATGGCTGAATTTAAGGGTTTCGAACTCATTTTTCGGGCCCGATTATAGAAAAGTCGGGGCTGCAGAATTCTGTTGTGCACATGACGCTGAACAGGCTGCTGGACAAAGGGCTGATTTCATATTACATGGAGGGAAAAAGGACGCACTACCAGGCCGCCGACCCGAAGCACATTCTGGAATTCATCAATGAGAAGAAGGAAAGGCTGGAAAAAATCCTGCCCGAGCTCATGCTCAAGCGCGAAACCGCGAAAGTGAAGCCGGATGTCGAAGCGTACCGCGGAATAAAGGGCATCAAGGAAATGCTGCATGAACTTCTTGAGGCCGGCGGCACGGAGCACCATACGCTCGGGTCGCCGCTGGAATCGGTGATGCTTGGGGACGCCTTCTGGATTGATTACCACAACAGGAGAAAGGGCAAAGGGATTGCGGCAAAATTGCTATTCAACGAGTCGCTCCGCGAGTGGGTGAAAAAAATCAGGGCAACAGGGCATTCCCCAAAGGCCGAAATCAGGTTTTTGCAGGAAGGATTCGAGCCTCTCACGGAAACGATAATCAGGAATGACAAGGTCGGCATAATAATGTGGGCTGAGAAACCAACAGGCATTCTGGTGCAGAACAGGCAGCTCGCGGATTCCTACGAAAAGTACTTCCAGCTCATGTGGGCGAGGGCAAATAAGTGAAGCATGGGCAGCCATGCGCGATATGTTTTTATAGCGAATTGACGCTTAATTGATGCAATATTGATGCATTTTAAGGGGGTTTTGAATGAGGACAACAGTACAGTTGAAGGGTGCGCCGGACTACATACTTGAGAAAGCGGTTGAATTGGGGGTTGCACGCTCTAAAACCGATGCACTGCGCATGGGGGTCTTTGCACTCAACAAGGAGTACAACCTTGTCAAGGATATTGAAATGGAAATGGTTGCAAAGAAAATTGAAGAACAGGAAGCTGAAATGAAAAGGAAGGGCCTTGATTACATTGATGAAGAAACTGCGCTGGCAAAATACAGGAAAAGGTGAATCCTTTTGGACCTCGCCCCGTGGAAGCTAAAGTTTATGCCGGGATGGGACAGCCACTTCAGAAAGTTAGATAAATCGGCGCAAGACACAAACTGAAGAAACTTGAACAATTGAAACAGCCGCTCCTCTCCCGCGGATTGCATTCATCGAGGTACAAAATCGAAGAGGCTGGCCAATACAGAATTGCCATAAAACAGGATGAGGCATCGAGGGCAAATAAGTAGTATTTTATAACATTCAGGGGCGAATAGCTACGATG
>CAYJRH010000070.1:0-4419 GCA_964372565.1 uncultured archaeon | reverse complement strand
ACCAAGACCCAGAATTCAGAAAAAAATTGTTTAAAGGTATTGCTAGATATTGGAATACCTATAGATTACTCATTAGCGAAGAAGCAGAACGAAGAGGCATTATAACCGGAAAAGAATACGTAAAAGACAAATCATCAATTACAGGAACGAGACCCAAAATCACCCCAGCCACTTCAGTAACCCCTCTCACAGATTTATTGCTATCTGAAAGAACCAACGCCATTAGCCGCGCGCTCCAAGAATTATCTGAAGACGAACAAATAGTCATAAACCTAGTCATTGGCTTCACACAAAAAGAAATAAGCGTAGCGCAAGCAGCGGTAAATTTAAACAAAACTCAAAAAGAAACAGAAGCCCTATACAAAAACGCATTAAACAAACTATCAAAAAACAAGAAACTTCAACAATTACGATAAAATCCACAAAAATGGGCTTATTGAACAAAAGCCCACGTTCAGAACTTTTTAAACAAGCCCCGTGGGCAGGACAAACGAGCAATTAAATAAGGGTTTTTCCCAATTGTAACTGCCTTGGCGATTTGATGGATAAATGGCACTCAATGTCCGCGGAATCAACCCTGCAGAAGCTCGGCTCCGGCGCGAAGGCCGGCCTTTCGGATGAAGAGGCGACCCACAGGCTCTCCCGCTACGGCAGGAACGAAATCGAGTCCGGCAAAAAGGTTTCCGCGCTCAGGGTTTTCCTCGGCCAGTTCGCGAGCCCGCTGGTGCTGATTCTTATTGCAGCGGCTGCGGTGTCTTTCCTCTTCAGGCACGGGGCTGATGCAGCGCTCATAATGGCGATTGTGGCGCTCAACGGGATTTTCGGGTTTGTGCAGGATTACAACGCGGAAAGGAGCATTGAAGCCCTGAAAAAAATGGGGGCGTCAAAGGCGCTTGTTTTGAGGAACGGTTCGGTGCGGGAAATCGGCGCCGGGCTCATTGTGCCAGGCGACATTGTGGTGCTGCGCGAGGGTTTCAAGGTTCCGGCGGACTGCAGGATTGTCGAATCACGCAGCGTTGCGATAGACGAATCCATACTCACAGGGGAAAGCGTCCCTGCCGGCAAAAGCGAAAAGCGGTGCGGCATCGAAGCGCCGCTCGCGGAAATGGCCTGCATGGCATTCAAGGACACAATCGTTGTAAGGGGCGGCGGCCTCGGGGTTGCCGTTGCGACAGGCATGCGCACCGAAGTCGGGCAGATTGCGAAAACCCTGCAGTCGATTGTGGATGAGCCGACAAGGTTCAATGAAGAGACCGCCGACCTCGGGAAGAAAATCGGCAAGGCCGTGCTTTTCCTTGCCGCGGCAATCGCGGTTGTTGTGCTGGCAGTACATGGAGCCGGCCCGCTTGACGCCCTTATTTATTCAATCAGCCTCGCTGTTGCCGCGATTCCTGAGGGCCTGCCCGCGGTTGTGACGCTTTCGCTGGCACTCACCACAAGGAAGATGCTCAGGGAAAAGAGCCTTGTGAGGAAGCTATCGGTTGTAGAAAGCCTCGGTTCGGTGGAAATCATCTGCACGGACAAAACAGGCACAATGACCGAAAATTACATGGTTGTCGGGGAAATTTTCTGCGGAGGGAAAAGCTACAGGGTTTCGGGCGAGGGAAGAAGCCATATCGGAGAATTCACGCTGAATGGCAAGAAGGCGGATTTGGGCGAGCTAAAGGAGCTGCTTTATTGCGGGCTCGCGTGCAACAACACGATAATCTCCAAAAAACCAGGGACAGCCACGGACTTCGCAGGCGACCCGACCGAGATTGCGTTCGTGGTTTCTGCGATGAAGGCGGGGTTAAGCATCGGGGAAGCGAAGAGGGTTTCGGAAATCCCGTTCTCCTCGGAAAGCAAAAGGATGACTGTGGTATTGGAGCAGGGAGGAAAAGTTTTTGCGTATTCCAAGGGCGCGCCTGAAGCCATTGTTGATTCATGCACCCACAGCCTTGTAAACGGGAAGAAAGTTCCGCTCGGCGGCGGGGAGCGCGAAAAAATCCTGGGCGCGAACAATGAAATGGCTTCAAAGGCTCTGAGGGTGCTGGCATTCGCCCGCAAGGAGCTCGTGCTCGGCCGTGAAAACCCTGAACAAGGCCTGGTTTTCTTGGGGCTGCAGGGCATGATGGACCCGCCGAGGAAAGAAGTGCGGGATGCAATCGCAACAACGAAGGAAGCAGGAATAAGGGTAATAATGCTCACAGGGGACAACAGGCTCACAGCAGGCGCAGTTGCCGCGCAAATCGGGCTTGGGGGCGGCACAATTGACGGCTCAGAACTTGAAAGGATGGCAAATGGGGAATTCGACAGGGCGATTATGGGCTGCAATGTTTTCGCCCGCGTGACTTCCCAGCAGAAGTATGCAATCCTCAAGCGCCTCAGGGAAAAGGGGTTCAGCGTCGCAATGACGGGCGACGGGGTGAATGACGCGCCCGCGCTCAAGGAGGCGGATGTCGGCATAGCAATGGGGATAAGGGGCAGCGATGTCGCGAAGGAAGCCAGCGACATTATTCTCCTTGACGACAATTTTGCGACAATAGTTGAAGCGGTGAAGCAGGGCAGGAGCGTCTTTGACAACATAAGGAAGTTCGTGTTCTTCCTGCTCGCGAATAATCTGGCTGAAGTTATTATCGTTTTCGTGGCCGCGCTGCTCGGGAAAATTTCTCTTACGCCCGTGATGCTGCTCTGGATTAACCTTGTTACTGACGGCTTTCCTGCGCTGGCGCTGGGAACCGACCCGCCGAGCCCTGATGCAATGAAAAGGAAGCCCCGCAACCGCAATGAACACATAATAACGAGGCACGGCGCATTGACAATGGCCGCTGTGAGCACGACGTTTTCGGCCATCATTCTCGGGATTTTCTTTTATTACCTCCCGCAGGGCCTGAGCCTCGCGCAGACAATGGCATTCAACAGCCTTGTGGCGTTCGAAATACTCCTCATTGCCATAATAAAGAAGCGCGAAGGCGCCGGCATCCTCGAAAACAAGTGGATTCCGCTCAGCCTCGCGGCATCGGTTCTGATGCAGCTCGCCGTGATATATTCGCCGCTGGCGGGGCTGTTCGGGGTGGTTCCGATAGGCCTCTTTGACTGGGCGGTAATTGCCGCGGGCGCGGTTGCCGCATATTTCGCCGCAAACGCAGCCCTTTTTTTCCTCGGGCAGGGCCCGGAAAAATCCTCAAAAGCCGCGGCATGAAAACACGATGAGCCTCCCGCCCAAGCAACGCGAAAGGCATTTTAATGGCAAAATGCACTAGTATAGCATGAACCTGAAATTCCTTTTTGCCGCAGTAGTGGCATTGGCTGCGTTGGCGGGCTGTGCGGGGCAGCCGCAGGGCGGCGACCCGCAAGGGAACGGCCAAACAGTTTCATTTGGTGCGCCGTTTTCAGCCACAAATGGAATCACGTATACCGCATATACTTCTTCCCTCCATCTGCGGGTTTTGAATTTTACCGATTCCCGCTGCCCGGCAGATGTGCAATGCATTTGGGCTGGTGAACGCGGCGTTGATGTCCAACTGTATCTTGCGGGCGACCCGGCATTATTGCTCGGCACTCTGCAGCTCAGGGAAACAACTTCACCAAAAGCAACAACCCAAATAGAAATGCCCCAATATGAAGTCGAGCTTGTTTCAATTGACACGGATGCCAACCGCGCAGTGCTTATAGTGCGTGAAGCGCAAAAACCTGAACCGGCAAATGAAAATGAATGGTTCTCCTTTGACCCGAAGCAGTGCGGGTCGAATCCTTGGGAAACGTGGGGATTGGCAAAAATCCAGGATTACAGGAATGAGGAAGGTCTTCTCAAAGCATGGTTCAGTGCGGTAAATGGCATTGAAGCCAGGGGTTACGCATCAAAGCGAACAAACGAAATAGTATGCATGTCATGCTCGTGCCCGCGCGGCGACAGGATTGCCGTGCTCGTGGATTCAAAGGATTCTGTGAAAATGGCGGAACTCGGCTGGGCTGCGATGAATGACATTGCGTGCACCAAGGAAGCGAAGCTCTGCGCGGATGGAAGTGGTGTGGCAAGGCAGGCGCCGTTCTGCGAGTTTGCGGAGTGCCCGGAACCGCCGAACCAAGCCCAATGATTTGGCTCGGGCCTGATTTTAGGGCTTTGTCGTGAATTCGTCTGTTTGATTTAGGGTGTCGCATTCGTCTGTTTTCAGAAAATTGGAGTAGAACAAATTGTAAAAATTCATTTTTGTTTTTACCAGTTCACACCACTACGTCGCGGGTTCCACTCTCCTTTAGTCGGATGCACCCAGTGCAAGCCATTAAACCTATACCCTTTAGCGTGCATTTCTCTTTGGAATTGCGTCAACGCTCTTCTCTTTTGGAGACTTCTCCTCGAATTTTGAATTGGTCTAATTGGCATTACAAGCACCATAATATTGTTGCCCATTTGAGTTTATTAAGTTTTTTGTCAGAGAT
>CAYJRH010000069.1:0-4510 GCA_964372565.1 uncultured archaeon | reverse complement strand
CGCATCAGTACATACCGGCTTCCGCAAGCAGCTTTGCCGCCTTTGCGCTCTTCTCAAAGTGCCTGCGCACAGGCTCAAGGAGGAGGTTCACATGTTTTGCGGTTGCGTTCTTGAGGTCCATTGGGTGGAGCTTGCCCGCAACAAAATCGCCCTCAAGCGCAGGGTAAGACGTGTAGGAAACGTTGCCGCCGAACTTCTGCGGCCTCTCAATTTCCACTTCCGGGAATTTCCCGAAAATGATGTATTTGCAATACTCCAGCACGGGGTTGTCCTGCACGGTTTTTTCCGGGCAATATGCCTTGGAGATTTTCCGCGCAACCTCGCCCGGCGAATCCGTCATGAAAATGGCGGAATCGGGCTTCGACTTGGACATCTTGAGCTCAATTGCGCGGTCGGCGCCCTCCAATGAACTGGTTGGCTGCGAAAGCCCCATTAGCATGTGATGGTGAACGGCAACCGGCTTCTGCCAATCGAGCTTTTCCGCGATTTCGCGCGCAAAGACGTTTACTTTCCGCTGGTCCATGCCGAGCTGGCAAATGTCGGCCCCGAGCTCGAAAATGTCGGCTGCCTGCATGCACGGGTAGAAAACCTGCGAGGCGTGCATCAATTCGGATTCGCTCCGCCCCATTATCTGCGAGCAGCGAATCGTGCGCTGGAGCGTGGAATTCAAGGCTATTTTCATGACCCTCTCCCAGTACTCTTTCTTATCGACGAGCTGCGACGCGTTCACGAACTCGACCTTGCCCAAATCCATGCCTGTTGCCTTCCACACCTCGGCCATGTACTCGCCCGCCTTCCTGATTTTCCGCAAATCGCCGCCGAACTTGCCGTTTGCCCACGCGTGCCAGTCGGCAACAAGGAGCTTGAACCTGCAGCCCGCCTTGACCATCTTGTCCACGTTTATCGCGCGCAAAATCCCCTGCGCGATGTGGATTTTCCCCGAGGGCTCGAAGCCGTCGTATGCAACAGGGCTTTTTTTTGTTTCGAGCAGCGCGCGCAAATCCTGCTCCGTGATTATTTCCTCGCCGACTTCGCGGATCAGAGACAAACGAGATTCAATGTCCATAGAAGCGGTTCACCTTTTCAAATTCAGCTTTCGGAACGATGTTTTGCAGGATTCCTTCCTGCTGTGCTTTGCTTTCCTGCTGGCTTTGCGCAGGAATCTTGGCGATTTCCCGGGTCAGCGCGGCGGAGCTTTCGCCGACCTTCTTGGCTTCCGAGAATACGGCCGTAATAATTGTGTAGAAAACGAAGCCCAATGCCAGGCCGCCGAAAAGTATTATCAAAAACTTAGTGAGCATCGAATGGTGCATGGAATAATGATGCGGGAAACATGAATATAAAGGTTTTCAGGCTGGTTATTTGGAATGGCGGGAAAAACAGCGCTGCGCAGGCAGTTACATTCCTTAATGCCCCCAATGTGGCTGAAAAGCATTATATAGGATATGCGGGCAATAGTTAAGTGTGATCTGAATGGTTTCGGCAGTAACCTTGAAGTCGATTTACAGGGAAATAAAATCGCTAAAGAAGGACGTGGAAGCGGTCAAGTATGCGGTAATCCCTGAAGAAAGGGTTTCTTCCAAGGAACTCAGGGAACTGAAGAGGATTAAAAAGGAAATGGATGCGGGCAGGGAAAAGTCATTCAAAGAAGTCTTTGGATAGGCGATTTCCAGTGTTTGAAGTCACGTACAGCAGGAAAGCCGATAAGTTTATTGCAAAGTCGCCGGAAAAGCTCAGGCGCATACTCAAGGAATTGTTTCTTGTTCTCAGGGCAAACCCATTCCCCGCGCAGGAATATGATTTACGGAAGATAACTGGGATGGAAGATACCTACAGAGTTAGGCTGTCAAGCTACAGGGTCGTTTACTGCGTTGACACGGAAAGCAAAAAAATCAAAATCCTTAAGGTTGAAAGAAGGGATGACGGAACTTACGATTTCTGAATGAATGGTTCCAAGCCAACGAAATTAAACCTTTCCAACCCCAAATTCCTGATGGGCAGCATGGAAAAAACGGTGCTTGCGTTCGGCACGTTCGATATACTGCATCCCGGGCACCTGAGCTACCTTTCGCAGGCGCGCTCGCTCGGCGAAAGGCTGGTTGTCGTTATTGCCACCGACGCGAATGTGGGGAAAATCAGGGGAAAGCCCCCTGTGAATTCGCAGGGGCAGAGGAAAGCGCTTGTGGAGGCGCTGCGGATTGTGGACGAGGCGCTTATCGGGTTTGAGGACGACATGATAAAAAGCGTCGAGAAAGTGAAGCCGGATATCGTTGCCTTGGGGTATGACCAGAAGCGCAGCGAGGAGGAGCTTTCCAGGGTGTTCTACGAGAGGGGATTGAAGGCAAAAATCGTGCGCATGAAGCCTTACAAGGAGGATGTTTACAAGAGCACGAAAATACGGGAAAAAATCTCGGGGGCAAAGTAGTTCCTGCCCGGAAAAATCGGACAAAAGAGCATTATAGGACTTCGGATGCAGTTGTATTCGGAATAAACATGTACTCGGCAAGGACACAACCAGAAAAGCCCGCTGCCCCGGCAAATTCAAAAAATGCCAAGGTGCCGCTGGAATTAGGGCATCCGAATCCGAACATGCAAAGTTTGATGCTGCGAGCAGGGAAATGAGAAAAGGCAAGTACATAAGCCTGAAGAAGGCGCTCTCGTTCCTTGTGAAGTGACCCTGATTGTTTGAAGTGCGAATTTATAAAAAATTTCATCGCGACATCTCCGGATTCCATGAAAATATTCGGCTTAGGGTTGCCGAACTCCTGCTTTGCCTGCAAACAGAACCCATTCCCGCGGCAAAATCTGACATAAAAAAGCTTGCCGGAAGGAAGGCGAGGCACAGGGTGAGGCTCTCCTATGTCCGCATAACTTATGATGTGCCCTGGGATGGGAAAATTATTGATGTTGTAGGGGCTGAAAGAAGGCGCAGCAATACTTATGACAAAGTTTGAAGCCTTGCCAGGATTTGAAATCGGACATGGAGCCTTGGAATGGGGTGCACAGCCAAAACCTTTATAAAGCATTTAATGGGAAAGTTGATATGGGCAAGGAGAAGATATCCGCTGAAACCGGATTGACTTTTGACGATGTTCTCATTGTGCCCGCCGCTTCTGAAGTGCTCCCGAAGGACGTTTCCCTCAGGACCAAAATCACCCATAAAATTGCGCTTAACATACCGCTCCTCAGCGCCGCAATGGACACTGTGACCGAGCACGCGACCGCGATTGCAATCGCGCGCGAAGGCGGCATCGGCATCATACACAAAAACCTCCGCCCCGAGGCGCAGGCATCGGAAGTCGAAAAGGTCAAGAGGGCGGAGTTCTGGATAATCAACAACCCTGTGACTGTTTCCTCCTCGGACAGCATTGCGAGGATAATGTCGCTGAAGAGGGAGTTCAGCATCAACAGCTTTCCGGTGGTCGACAACGGCAGGCTTGTGGGCATTGCGACAAACCGCGACCTGCTTTTCGAGGACGACCTCTCGAAGAAGGTATCCGAGATAATGACGCCGGCAAAGGACCTCATAACCATTGAGAAGGCGGTATCCTATGAGCAGGCGAGGGAAATTTTGCACAGGAACAGGATTGAAAAGCTCCCAATTGTCGACAAGGACGGAACATTGAAAGGCCTCATAACAATCACCGACATCCAGAACAGGACGAAAAACCCGAACGCGCTCAAGGACAAGCGCGGAAGGCTGATTGTGGGCGCGGCTGTCGGGCCGAAGGACGACCAGCGCGTGCAGGCCCTCGTTGAAAAGGAAGCTGATTTGATTGTGCTTGACACCTCGCACGGCCACTCGAAGAATGTCATTGAGGCGCTGAGGCGCTACAAGAAGGATTATGCCATTGAAATCATTGCGGGCAATGTCGCGACAGCCGCGGGGACAAAAGCCCTGATTGATGCGGGGGCTGACGGCGTGAAGGTTGGCTTGGGGCCGGGAGCCATTTGCACAACAAGGGTAATCGCAGGCGTCGGCGTGCCGCAGGTGACCGCGATAATGGAATGCGCGAAAGCCGCGGGAGACATCCCTCTCATTGCAGACGGCGGGATAAAGTACTCGGGCGATATCACAAAGGCCCTTGTGGCGGGGGCAAGCGCAGTAATGCTCGGGTCGCTCTTTGCGGGATGCGAGGAAACCCCGGGGAAAACCGTTTACATGAACAACAGGAAGTACAAGCAGTACCGCGGCATGGGCTCGGTGGGCGCGATGGTGCAGGGCTCGAAGGACAGGTACTTCCAGGGGCATGTGGATGAGGAGAGGAAATTCGTGCCTGAAGGCATTGAAGGCGTTGTGCCTTTCAAAGGAAACATTTCGGAAGTGGTTTACCAGCTGGTCGGCGGCGTGCGCTCTGGCATGGGCCTCGCGGGATGCGGCACAATCGATGAATTGAGAAAGCAGGGGAAGCTCATCCGCATAACACCCGCGGGGCTGCGCGAATCGCATCCGCACGACGTTACCATTACCGAAGAGGCGCCGAACTACTCGAAGTAGAATCGGGGCGCC
>CAYJRH010000068.1:2865-4704 GCA_964372565.1 uncultured archaeon | reverse complement strand
AAAAGTTATTCCGCGCGGGCTGCTCCCCTCAAGCTTCCCGCCTTTTTTCCAAAGCCCTGTTGCAACCCTGAAATCCTGCACGGGGTCAACAAGGAACCCGTATTTGATGTGCAGGAACTCCTCGCAAACTTTTGTAGGGTGCTTCCTGTAAAGCAGCACATCGTTCTGGTGGTAGTAAAGCCTCTGCAGCACATGCCTCGTCAGTGCTGCAATTCCACCGGGCTTCACTTCCTCATGATTGTGGATGTAGCCAGCTTTCACAAGCCTGAACTTATAACCCAAATCCATTATCTTGAACGAGAGGTCGGTGTCCTCGCGGTAATACCTGTACTCCTCATCATACCCGCCCGCCTTTTCAAGCAAATCCTTCCTGAATGCGGTGGATGTCCCGCCATAATAATCATAGGCGCTCACAACCCCAACATCCTCAGAATCGAACCCCGCAACCATTTTTCCAAGCCAATCCTTTTCCGCAATGCAATCATGGTCCATATTTACCACGATTTCATGCCGCGCAGCGCGGATGCCCGCGTTCCTCGCGGCGCAAACCCCGCGGTTGGGCTGGTGAATCACTTCCAGATTTTTCTTTCCTTTTTTGTAATCTTCAAGGAACTCCTTTGTCCCGTCGCTGCTGCCGTCGTTGACAACAATCACCTCGTATTTTCCGGAAAACTTCTGCCGCATCAGCGCGTCAAGCGTTTTCTCGAGCGTCTTCTTGTTGTTGTAGGTTGAAACAACCACGGATGCATTGTGCGAATCAGTGCCGTTTGCAATTGCTTTCCGCCGGCTCATGCGAATTCCTTCCTAACGAATTTTTCAATGATCCGCGCAATATTTCCTTTCGGAATTTTCGCCGGCCTGAATTCCCCAAGCTCCGCGAGTTTCTTTTCCAGCTCCGCTGGCCGCCAAGCCACAATCCCTATTTTCTTGTCAGCCACAACGCGCGCCAGCTCGAGCTGGTGGTCGTTGGTGTGCTCCCCGAATTCCTTTCTGCGCGGCGCAACAATCATTTTCTTCCCAAGGTTTTTCGCCTGCCCGATGTTTCCCTCGCCTGCGTGCGTTATGAAAACGGAGCAGCCTTTCAATGCGGATGCGAATTCTTCAAGCGTAAGGAATTTTTTCCACCGGAAATTCCCCGGCTCATATGAGCTATAGCCGCTTTGCGCGAAAATTTCCCCGCGTAAAATTCCTTTTCCGGCAAGGGAATCAATTTCCGCGAGCAGCCTGTCAAACTGCTGCGGGTGCGTTCCCACAGAAACAAAAACGTCCATCCTGCGCGCATCATTTTTTGTGCCAATCTTTCGAGCCATTAAAATCCAATCCAAAAAGCTTTTCCCTCAAATTTTTCAGAATATGCTCCCGCCGAAAACCCCGCGCGGATAAAATTTTTCAAGCTCCTTCCACTGGTAAATGAAAAGGTCGGCAAAAAGATAGGCGATGGCCCCGCTGATGCCCGGCTTTTCTGGCCTGCAGAAGCTTTCGATGAAAACGATTTTTTTCCCCAGCAGCTTCCCTGCAAGGCACGCAACTATGCCGAGGTCCGCGCCTGTGGAAACAACAACCTGCGGGTTTTCCTTGCGCAGGGCTTCAATGCATTGGAAAAAGCATTTTATTGTCTCAATAGGGTTCCTTCCAGGAAGCTCCGCGAAAAAGACCTTCTCCTTTTTCGCAAGGCTTTCGGTGTCCGCGCGCCTGAAAGTCAGGAAAAAGTGCCCATGCCCTGAATAAAATTCCGAGAGCTGCAGCATTTCCGCAAGGTGCCCTCCAGCTGAGCATGCCAGGCAAATTTTCGGCTTCATGCAAACAACTCCTTTTCCCGCGAATTAAAGCTTATTGGTA
>CAYJRH010000068.1:0-2765 GCA_964372565.1 uncultured archaeon | reverse complement strand
CCCGCGCTCTACGGTGCGCTAATCTGCGTGGCATTGTTTTACATGGGCAAGGAATTCTACGGCAGGAAATTCGGCGCAGTTCTTGCCGTGCTCGCCGCGACGATGCCGGCGTTCGCGTACAGGACAATGGCGGGCTTTTTCGAAGACGACTCCTTCGGCTTTTTGCCCATGGTTCTTGGAATGATATTTTTTGCGAGGGCAGTTAAAGGCAGCGAATTCAGCCGCCGAACAGCAACCGACTCCGCCCTCGCGGCGATTTTCTTCGCAATCATGGCGTGGAGCTGGGGCGTGTTCATCCTTGTTCCGCTGATACTTATCGCATGGCTGCCTTTCACTCTTTTCCTGATGTGGTTCAGGCGCGAACCGCAGGAGAAAATTTTCGGGATGGCAAAGAATTTCGCAATTGTGCTTCTCATAATGTCTGTTTTGGCTACCGCAGGAATCGGCTCAAGCTGGATCGGAACCACTGGAGGTTATTTGACAAAATTTCTCCCATTCGATGCGCAGGGCATCAAGAACATCGAGGGCGGCGGAGGGGATTCCTCAAGCGTTTACTCTGTAACTGTCGGGGAAGAGCAGCAGGGCTTCAGGTTCTGGGGCAACAAGTACAGCGCCCTGATACTGTTTCCGTTCATCGCGCTCCCGCTCCTTGCATACCGCATCCTGCGCAAAAAGGACGATGTAATCTCCTCGGTCCTCTTCTTTTGGATTGCAGTTACAATGGTAATGGCATTCACAAAGCTGAAATTCACCTACACTTTCGGCATTCCTGTCGCGATTTCAGGCGCGGTTGTTGTCCACGAATTTTTCGAGATGTTCGGGAAGCGCCAGGGCTTTGAAAAGAAGACCGTTGCGCTCGGCCTGGGCTTCATGATTCTTGTGGGGATTGCCGCGGGAATGTTTTTCGTTCCGCAGAACGTTCCGCAAATAGAGGAAAACACAGGCTGGAAGGAAACTGTTTACTGGATACAGGCAAACACGCCCAAGGACTCAAAGCTGTTCAACTGGTGGGACGAGGGCCACTGGCTCTCGTTCATCGGCGAGAGAAGCGTCATTACCGACAACAGGAACATGTCGTTGCCAGCCAATGCAGCCGTTGCAAGCTTCATGCTGGCGCCTTCGGAGGAAGAGGCGTACAGGATCGTGAAGGGTTTCAAGTCTGATTACATTGTCGTGAGCGAGGACTTGGTCGGAAAAACCGGTTCGCTCGGCCTTTACGCCTTCGGCGTTGGCGACCCGAGAACCAGCAACTTCTATTCGGCGGGCATTTCATGCAGTGCGCGTTCCGACCAGATTTCAGGGCAAAAATCCTACGCCTGCGGCTCGAATACGCTCAGCGAGGCGCAATATAATGCGCTGCCTGCCACGTGGTCAAGCGAGCCGAACCAGCTTATAAGCCAGACACAGCGCGCATTCCTTTACAGGAGCCCGTCAACAGGCACTTTATTCCTGCTCAACAAGGCATCGAATGACGCGTTCATGACAAAGCTCTTCTTTGCCCCTCCTGATTCCATAAAACACTTTGCCCTTGTTTATTCGAACAAACAAGTAAGGGTATTCAAGGTAAACTGAATTCCTAATGGGGGCGTATGCTTTGGAACTCGCAATTTCCGTGCTGGTAATATTCCTTGCCTCTTTTTTCCTTACAAACTTCGTATTGCCGATGCTCATCCGGAGAATGAACGCCCGCGGCATCACAGGAAAGGACATGAACAAGCTTTCGCAACCCGATGTCGCCGAGCTCGGCGGAATCGGGCCGATTCTCGGCATTTCATTCGGCGTCATTATTGCGATTTTCCTTTCAACCTACCTCGGGCTCCTCAAGCTGAACCTCACAATACTTTTCGCCTCGTTCCTGACAATTTTCCTTGTTTGCTTCATTGGCGTCATCGATGATATTATCGGCTGGAGAAAGGGCATAAGGCAGTGGCAGCACGCGCTCTTCCCGGTGTTTGCGGCGCTCCCTCTCATGGCTGTGAACGCGGGAACGGATTTCCTTGTCCTTCCGTTTATCGGGCCTGTGAACATCGGCATCCTTTACTCGCTTTTGCTTGTCCCCCTCGGAATCACCGGCGCGAGCAACGCGTTCAACATGCTTGCCGGAATGAACGGCCTCGAGGCTGGCTTGGGCGTGATAATCGTTTCTACACTCTCGCTGATTGCATATCTCACTGGCCATTCCGAGGCCTTGATTATCGGCGTCGCGATTGTCGGAGCGCTCCTCGCGTTCCTCCGCTTCAACTGGTTTCCCGCAAGGGTGTTCGGCGGCGATTCCCTCACCCTCATGATTGGCGCGAGCATCGCAACAATCTCGATTATCGGCAACATGGAAAAAATCGGGATAAGCCTCATCGCGCTTCACTGGGCCGAGCTCGCGTTCAAGGCGAAGCACAGGTTCCAGAGCGAATCCTTCGGCATCCCGCAGAAGGACGGGCGCCTCGCACCCGACCCGAAAGGGGGCTCGCTCACGCACTTCGTGCTCCGCTGGCGCATTATGACCGAGCGGAACCTCGTGCTTACACTCCTCGGCGCGCAGGTTGTTATTTCGGCGATAGTATTCGGGCTGTATTATTTCAAATTGTTTTGAAGAAAAATAGAAAAAGTGATTAGCAGCGTTATGCGGCAAACCATTGCTATAAGCTACTAAAAGTATAGTTTTTCTTGACTTTTGATGCTTTATAGAAAAACTCTTCTTGCCTTTTTATGTAGAATAAAAATAAGGTTTAAATATGCGCTTTCTCATATTTACTTCATTGCATCCCCGG
>CAYJRH010000067.1:0-4796 GCA_964372565.1 uncultured archaeon | reverse complement strand
TTCCCGCGCACCCTTCCGTAAGCATCCTCGTAGCGCACAATGTCGTTCTCATCAAACCCGCCGAACGAAATTTCGAGGAACCTCGCGTTTCTGGAAGACATTATCCTGTGCCTTGCGTGCCTAGGTACAATTGCCATTTGCCCTATATGTAATTTTTTCCTCTTGCCGCCAATCATTGCAACGAGCCCTTCATCAAGCGCAACCCAGAGCTCCTTCCTGTTCCTGTGCGATTGCAGCGAGAGTATCCCGCCTTTCTTCACTGTAATTATTTTCACGGTGGTTTTTTCGTTGTGGGTGAATTCCTCGAATTTGCCCCATGGCTTCTTTACTGTTTCAGGCCTTTTCATGCAAGGAAAAGGCAGTAAATCTTTAAATAATCTTCCCGCCTCTGTGTTGCTGGTTTCGATGGCGAATTTGAGGGAGTTGCTTGACATTTTCCTTGGCAGGACGCCCGTCCAAGTTTTTGCCTCGCACAGGATATCTATTTCCACAGGAGCCGTCACATACGCCCTTTCCTTCCTTGCAGTTGCCGTCCTGATAGTTGTTGAAGCCCTTGTCCTCCGCGCAGGCTACTGGTTATGGGCAAAGGAACCGCTAATACCGTTCCTTTTGGGCGAGGGCGTGATTGTGCTCGCCGCCGTCATTGCCGTGCCGTTGCTGCTGGTTGCCAAGCTTGCGGCGGCTTATGTCTGGGGCGCGATTCATTATTCCATTGCGCGTTTTTTCAGCAACAAGCCGCTCCATTTGAATGACTTCAACGGCTCGCTGATAACGCTGTTTTCCGCTTTTACATTTGCCAAAGGCATTGTCGCACTCATACCGATAATCGGCTGGGCTGTCGCGGCCCTGCTTAATCTTTACGAGCTGTTGATGCTTTTCAGGTTTGTCAAGGAGAAGTTCAACCTTACCGATGCCCAGGCTACGATAGTTGTTCTGGTGCCCTTCAACGTCTTGTTGGGCGCGCTCCTGCTCTTCATGCTTGCCGCCTCGTTCCTGCTCCTTGGAAATAAATTCTTCTGACTAAGGGCGGATAGCTCATTTCAGGATTTTTTTCGTCCACTTAGGCGCCTCTCTTATGAAATCAGAGGCTATGAACGCATAGCCAATTTTCCCCTTGAGCGCTTCCCCTATCCTTCCGTTCACGAAAGCTGCCGCCCCCGCCGCGTTCAAGGGAGATGCGCCAAGCGCAATATAAGCCGAGCATATGCCGGCAAGCACATCCCCGGTTCCGCCGCGTGTCATTCCGGCATTTCCTGTCTTGTTAAGCAGCACCTTTTTCCCATCAGCAATGATATCAACAGGGCCTTTGAGAAGAATGGTACAATTCTGCCTTCGGGCCGCATATTTCACTGTGGCAATTTTTTCCAGAATGCCTTTGCCCAAAACTTTTTTGCCTGTAAAAATTTCGAATTCCTTTGCGTGCGGGGCAACAAGCGCTCCGTTTGGAAGCGTCATTCCTTTGCATGCGCGGAGCGCGTCCGCATCCAGAACCACTTTGCATTTTGCGCTTCTCACGAAATTCCTGGCCATGCGCATGGCGCCGTTCCCCCTTCCCATTCCGATTCCAATGAGTGCGGCATCGGCCTTTTCCGCGAGCTTAAGCAGGTATTTCAGGTGCCCCATTCCGAGATTTTTCCCGGGCAGCTTTTTCACAATCAAATCGGGAGCCCATTTCTGCACTGCCCACCCGACTTTTTCCGGGGCGGCAACCGTGCACAAGTCAATTCCGCTGCGCAGCGCAGCCATTGCCGCGAGCGCGGGCGCCCCCGCAAGCCCTTCAGAGCCGCCTATTATCAGCACGCGGCCGTTCTCCCCCTTGTGCGAGCCCTTTTTCCTCGCCTTGAAGAATCTTTTGATTTTTCCCAGGGTGAGCGTTTCCGGCATGGGCTACACGCTCTTCCTTATTTCTTTCCTCAGCATTTCGCTGATTTCGCTTCCCGCGATTTTTCCCTTTAATTCCTTCATCGCGTCTCCCATGAGAGGGCCGAGCGCCGCCATTTTTTTCTCCTTCACGAGCGCGAGGTTCCTTTGCACTATTTCTTTGATGATTTCCTGCGCCTCCTTTTTGGATGCGCCGGATGCGCCTTTTTCCGCAAGTATCTGCCCAAGCGGCGCGTTTGGGCTGTTGCTTTTCCATTCAATCGCTTCCGCCTGCGTTTCCCTTGTGAGCTTCCCATCCCTTATTGCAATCACAAATTCCTCGAGCTCCTTCTCCCCGAGATTTTCTACTTTTGCGCCGCTGCGCCTCGCCTCAACAAGGCCTTCCAGCAAAAAAACCGCGGTTTTCTTCGGGTCCGCGCCCGCATCAACCATCCTTCCAAAGAACCGCGCGTAATTGCTGAGCTTCATCTCATTCGCAAGCTTGTCGTTCAGGCCCCATCCCTTGTACAGCTTCACGCGCTCCTCCGCGCTCAACGGGAGGCGCGCCCCGATTTCCTTCACCGTCTCTTCGCCGGCGGAAAGCGTTTCGATGTCTGTTTCCGGGTACATTCTTGCGGCGCCCGGCAGCGGCCTCAGGTACTCGCTATTGCCGCCTTCTAAAGCTCCGCGGGTTTCTTCGGGAACCCCCTCAAGGCAGTAAGCGGCGCGCTCGGCAACGGCCTTTATCGCGGCGGCTGCCTTTTCAGCCGGCCCCGCAACAATTACGAAAGAATCCCCTGCCCCGCAGCCCAGCCCTGTTTTCACTTCTTCAACCTCGCTTTCGGATATGCCGTAATTCGGCAGCTCGTCGCCGTGGAACAGGCCTTTCAGGCCGGTTTTCACTTTCACATGGTCTGACAACTCCGTCCCGAGCCTCCTGTTTGGCTGCACTTCGGTTCCAAGCATCCCTAAAAACTTTTCCAGCCTCAGGCCCATAACCGTTTCATTTTTTGAAAGCGCAGATTTCAGGATTTTTGCTTCGGTTCCTGAAAAGATTTGCGAGATGTCCTTCCCCACATCCGTGTTCGCGGTTTTCTTCGCGCCGCGCTTCGCAAGCTCGGCCTTTATCTCAAGCAGCTTCTGCTGCCGCTGCGCCTCGCGCCGCACATACTCATCAATGAGTTCCAGGTCCTGCGTTCCCTTGATTTCAACCCTCGCGCCTCCCCTGATGGAGATGTTCAAATCCTGCCTGATTGTCCCCAGGCCGCGCTTTACTTTCCCGGTGAGCCTGAAAATCGTGCCGATTTGCCGCGCCGCTTCCTTCGCTTCCTCGGGAGTTTCAATTTCGGGTTCGGTTGCGAGCTCTATGAGCGGAATCCCGAGCCTGTCAAGCCTGTATGCCACGTGCCCGGCGCCCCTTTCAGTTGGGCGGGCAGCATCCTCCTCAAGCACAATGGTTTGCACCCCGAGCCTCTTTTTCCCGATTTCTATGTGCCCGCCGACAGCGGCAAGCATTGTGCGCTGGAAACCCGAGGTGTTGCTGCCGTCAATGACGGCTTTCCTCATCACGTGCATTTCATCAATAAGGTGGCTCCCGCAGAGCAGGGCGACCTCTATTGTTGTGTGGAGCGCCTCCCCGTCAATCGGCTGGGGCGGCTCCTCATCGAGCTCAATGAGCGAAACCGTGTCGTTGTATCCCTCGTAAATGTAGTGCAGCCCCTTATCAAAGGCCTCCAGCGCGGCCTTGTCCTGTTCGCCAAGTTCAGAGGCGACAGGCCTTAGCCTCCTTTTTATCCTGTAGTGCGGGGCGTCCTCGCGGAGGATTGAAGGCGTCCTGGAAAAAAGCTTGCCTGTGTCAAGCTGCTGGTGGCACTCCAGCCCGCATTTCAGCCCGATTGCCCTGTAATCGAGGTCCATTTGAATCAGTAATTACAATCTGGTGAACTGCCTTTAAATTGCAACCCTCCCAGGATTCGGGTTGGGCTGTGCAAAATCAGGTTCGCCACATATTTTAAATATTTCGGCAATTGACGATGTGTGTGGTTTGTTTGCCCGAAAGGTTAAAGAAGTTATACTGTATAACTATACTGGTGGCGCCATGATAGATTGCGAAGTTGAACTCAAGAAATGGGGCAATTCCATCGGCCTGATTGTGCCAAAAGACGGCCTGAAAAGGGAATCATTGCGTGACGGGCAAAAAGTCCGGGCAATAATCACCCCGCTAAAAACACTCAAAGTCAAGGATGTTTTCGGGAAGCAGAAGCTCAGGAGGCCTACCGCCGAGCTGATGGCCGAACTCGACAATGAATTCGAAAAAACGTTCGGGAAATGAGCTTGCATGAAATACTTCTTCGACACATACGCCCTCTTTGAAATCATCAGGGAAAACCGCTCTTACCTGAAGTATTCGGATGAGGAAATCGTCACCTCAATCCTCAATCTCGGCGAATTGTACTTCAGCCTGCTTAAAAACGAAGGGAAGGCTGCCGCCGAACACTGGTTCGGCAGGTTCAGGAATTGCACCGTGCCGCTGAACGCAGATATCATCAAGGCCGCGATGGATTTCAAATTTCAAAATCGTGGAAAAAGCTTCTCTTTTGTGGATTGTGCGGGATATGCCGCGGCAAAGGGGCACAACCTTGTTTTCCTGACAGGCGATGCAGGGTTCGAGAAAGTGAAAAACGCGGAGTACGTCAAATAAATTTCGCACAGTCCTTTATTTCCTGAGCCTGTAAACCTTGTTCCTGCCCAGCCATTCGAACTCAATCTCGCGCCCCATTCCCTCGAGGCGGCGGGAACAAGTGCTCTTGTCCAACCCGGTGCGCCGCGCAACCTCGCGCACCCACAAACCGAAAGGCGCGGTGCGGAGTGCGTGTTTAATCTTCTCGGCCTTGTCGGGCTTCGGCTTCATGGCTAAAATGAGACATTTGTCTTAT
>CAYJRH010000066.1:0-4939 GCA_964372565.1 uncultured archaeon | reverse complement strand
TCGACACCTGTGGAAAACCAGCCTACCCTTGAAAAAACTAGGATGTTGGATGCGTGAATGTTTAAATTTGGAGGATGCGTAATTGGTTTATGTCAAGCCGAAAGATGCCTCAGAGAAGGCAAAATATGATTCTCATCAGGCCCGGAACCCCTAGTGCCAGGCTTAGCAAGGAACAAAAAAACCAAAAGCAAATTTATATAAATACCTATGAACATTATAGGAAGCATATGCCATTTGCTGAAGGATTCACGACCATCCAATTGAGGCCAGGCACAAGGGACAAATTAAAGGAACTGGGCCGGAAGGGAGAAACTTACGATGAAATAGTGCTCCGCCTCATCAGCAACCAAAAGAAAACATGAGGCCAATGATTTTTATAAAAAATTTGGACAAAATGGAGGCCAAAAAGACAAGAAAAATGAATTTTGGGAAAATGAGATAAACCTATAATGCCACAAGGTTTATATATAAAAAGGGCTTATTTATCTCAAAAACATTAAGTATTTAAAACCCGCAAAACACATAATATGTTAACATATTAATGTTAGAAGGTGAAAAAACAATGTACCCTGAAGGCGCTGATGCAGGAGCCCAAGCGGCCGACCTCGGCGAGCCATTAGCAGAAAGATTTGGAGTGCATCTCGAAGGGTTGGTTCCCCTGGTGCTGATAGTGATAATCGGCCTTTTCCTTGCGATAAGGTTTGATGTAATAGACTCGAACACGCCGCTCATCGGCGGGATTGTTGACACCCTGAACATAGGGGAGGGCAAGACAAGGATGCTTGTCATCGGCTCAACAAGCCAGGAAGTCGTTGATGCCTTGAACCAAAGGCGCGACATCATAGAATACTCGATTAAGACAACTGATACCCTTGAAAGGAACCCCGAGGAACAGCTCGTGAATTACAGCATAGTCATGTTGGACCAGAGCGAGGAAGCGAACAAGCAGGTTTCCAAGAAGCTTGGGGAAGCGATCCAGAAGTATGTGAAGAACGGCGGGAAGTTCATCCTTGTAAAGGATTCTGGCATAAGAAGGCCTGACACATATGACGTCATAGGGTGGAGGAACACTTTTGGCGACATAATTCCGGTTGAATGCGACAGGATATTCAACAACCAGCCTTCGTGCACACAGCGCATTGTAGTGAGGGGAAAGCTCTACCGCGAGGACGAAAGGCACAAGATCCTCCAGGGCATAGACACCTTCCCCGTCGACCCTAACCTTGACGCAACGTTCGAGACATTCGACGTTTCGGTAACGGGAAGGGAACTCGCATACCTCCAGAGCGTCGGAGTGGACAAGAAAACCTACCCGGCAATTGTAGAGAAGAACCTTGTCATTGGCAAGAGCATATACTTCAACTACAACCCTGGCATTACAAAGGGAATATTCGAAAGCACGCTCGATTACCTCAGGTAAGCGGGCGCTTCTTTTTCTTTTTTTATTCTGATATAGCCGCCCGGGCTTAACCCGTTATTCCTGAAATTAACGCACCGGAAACTATTTACAGGGAAAACAGCAAGGATTATAATGAACCGCATGCCGCACACCGAAATCGCCCACGGCCCGACCGCCTTTTACATGGACAAAGACGGCAACGTGCACTTTGTCTCGCATGAAGAGGGCGAGAAAAAAGCCGAGGCGCTGCAGTGGATACAAATCTCCAAGGAAGAGGCCATTGCGCACAGGAAAAGCAGGCACCTTGAAACAGTCGGGTTGCCGGCAGCGAAGGAATTCTGAGCCGGTTTTCAGGCGAAAATTAACCTTTAAATACAACGGCACACTTACTCGCTATTATGCCACCCGAAAGCCCCAGGCAGCATAAAACCCCGAAGCCCGCGGAAGCCGCCCCGAAGCCCGCGGCGCCTGAACAGGCAAAAGCGCAGCTCTTGCTTGGAAAGCTAAAAGGCACCGGCCACTACGGAGAGGGCAGCGCGCTTTTCCTGAAGAGGACAAGGTTCGGCGAGCAGCTGAGGAAGGGCGAGAACGCCGTTGCGCTCGGCTTCCTGAACAACTTCGGGCCCGTGGCGGGCGCGCTGAACTTCTTCGGCTCATACATCGGCGGCAAGGTTCACACCGCGAGGAAAAGGAAGCAGGTAATGGCAATGCTCAGGGCGCACGCCGAAGCCCAGCCCTCCGAAGTCGCGGAGCGGGTGTTCGCTGTTTCAAGGTTTTTATTGCAGAACCACGAGCACAGGGGCACGCCGATACACGACTCAAAAATCGAAACCGAAATATACAGATTCTTCGGTAAAATCACGGAAAAAGACGCGGGGTTTACAAAAGCCGAGCCGCATAACCTGAAAATGCCGCTGGACGATTACGGGAAAATTTATTTCAGGGGCCTTGTGCGGGCAAACATCCTCAGCAACTTCAGGTTCCTCGCCGAGCATT
Organism: uncultured archaeon; assembly: GCA_964372565.1. GTDB lineage: Archaea > Iainarchaeota > Iainarchaeia > Iainarchaeales > Iainarchaeaceae > UBA10205. The sequence goes on along the minus strand of CAYJRH010000066.1, from coordinate 2,544 downwards.
ACACAGACAGCAACAGGAGATACGCGCTCGAGTTCGCAATGCTTGGCGAGCACGTGAAAGGCCCGGAAAAGGCGGATGAAAGGAGAATCGAATTCGTTGCGAGCATTTTCGGGAAGGAAGTGAAGGAAATCAACCGCGCCTACAGCATTCCCAGCCAGCGCCAACAAGTATTTGACGCGCTCATAGGGATTCAGGCAAAGGCAAAGCAGCTCCTTGAATCGCAGGAAGAGAGGAATTCCTTCTACAGGCAGGTCTGCGATTACTATTCGGTCAAGCCCGAAACCGTTGATGAGTTCGCATTCGGGTTCTACAAGCGCACAATGAAAAGGCTAAAGCGCGGAGGAAGGTACACGGATGGGCTGAAGTATGCCGAGGACCTCTGCAGGCAAATTAGAACCGCATACGGGGAAAGGCTCAGGACAGAGCTTGGAACAGAAAGGCCTGTTACTATTGGCCCCCCGAGATTCATTCTCCCCGCAGGAACGGCGCTCAAGTTCAGGCCGACGAGGAAATGAATTGGGGCCAAAACCCCAAATTCCTAATCTTTTATGTGCAAAGCCCCCGCAAAAGGAAAGTATTTATATATCATGACACTATCATGATGATACATGAATAGTCATGATGCCTTCAAGGGGGTTCTGAAGGAAAAAGAACTCATTGACAAGATTTCGCCTCTATTCGCGGAACTGGAGGACATGGAAAGCGTCATGCAGCACGCCGATAACCCGAGGGTGCTCGCTTCGCTCATGTTCAGGATAGTGCAGGAGCGCGAAAGGACAAACAGGCTTCTTGAAGGCATCAACGAAAAGTATGACACGATAATGCTTTCGCTTAAGGCAGCCCCCCAGACTCCAACAACTACGCAAACAGAAAATACATCAGGGAACAGGTATGAAGTCCTCCCCGAGCCCGACCAGGCAATACTCAAGATGGTCGAGGAGCGGGGAGGGTGCTCTGCCAAGGACATCAAGACAATGATGAATTACCGCGGCCTCAACGCCGCGAGCCAGAGGCTCAACAGGCTTTACCGCGAAGGCCTTTTGAAGAAAGTCCAGAGCGGAAGGAAGGTTTTATTCTTAGCCAAAAGCTAGGGCAAGGGGGAGGGAGAGGCTCACTATTTTCTAACCCCCACTTCGAGCAGCTCCCCTCCATCCTTTTGTCAGCAAAAAAATGAAAAAGCAGTTTTTATTTGCAATTTCTCATTCACTCTGTTCTCTTCACCGCGCGGCTTCCCTCACGGCTTCCGCGATTTTCGCGGCAACCGATTTGTCGAGCGGGTCAGGAAGTATTTTATCATTTGTCGGATTGGGAACGCACGCGGCGCGCGCGCGCGAGGCCGCCATCCTCATTGCGGGGGTTATGCGCGCGGCACGCGCGTCGAGCGCGCCGCGGAAAATCCCGGGGAAAGCGAGCACGTTGTTTATCTGGTTGGGGAAATCGCTCCTTCCCGTGCCCACAATTGCCGCGCCCGCATCGAGCGCATCCTGCGGCATTATCTCGGGAACGGGGTTCGCCATTGCAAAAACAATCGCGCCCTTGGCCATTGATTCCACCATCGCCCTGTCCACAACGCCGGCCCTGCTCACGCCTATGAACACGTCAGCGCCTTCCATCGCGTCGCGGAGCGAGCCTGTGACGCCTTTTGAATTTGTAATCTCCGCGAGCTTTTTCTTGTGGCCTTCCAAGCCCGGCCTGCCTCTGTGTGTGATGCCTTTGCTGTCAACCATTATGATGTCCTTTGCGCGGAAGCATGATTCACCATAGCCGTCGCAAACTAGCTGCTTGCAAATGATTGCCCCTGCCGCGCCTGAACCATTGATAACAATTTTCACTTGCCCGAGGCTCTTGCCAACAACTTTGAGCGCGTTGGTTAGCGCCGCAAGCACGACAACGGTTGTGCCGTGCTGGTCGTCGTGCATCACGGGAATCCCGATGTCCTGGAGCCTGTCCTCAATCTCGAAGCATCTTGGCGCGGAGATGTCCTCCAGAAGGATTGCGCCGAACACCGGGGAAACCGCTTTCACAATCGAAACGATTTCATCAGGGTCCTTTGTGCGAAGCGCGAGCGGGAAGGAATCAATGCCCGCGAATTCCTTCAGGAGGAGGCACTTGCCCTCCATCACGGGAAGCGAGGCCTCGGGGCCGATGTCGCCGAGGCCGAGAACTGCTGTCCCGTCTGTTATGACCGCAACCGTGTTGCCCTTCATCGTATAATCGTAAACCGCGGCAGGGTTTGCCTGTATTTCCCTGCAGGGGTCGGCAACGCCCGGAGTGTAAGCGAGGCTCAGGTCGTTCCGCGTCAGGATTTTTATCTTCGGCTCAATGGAGAGCTTGCCTCTGAGGCGCCTATGCAGCTCCAGCGCGGGGGAATCCAAAAAGCTCACCGGTAGGAAAAAAGCGGATAATGTATTTAACCATGCCTGTTGCCCGAAAGGTTCGGCTTGCGACGAGAAAAATCCCCGCGGACCAAAACGAAAAACTCGATGCAAAATCAGATTTTGATGCAGTACGTGTGCCTGTACTTCGTCACGCCATTGTCGTCCA
>CAYJRH010000065.1:0-5175 GCA_964372565.1 uncultured archaeon | reverse complement strand
TTTGTCGCGGTTGTAGCGCTATTTGTTGTTGCAATAATTTCGCGCGGAAAGTGACCCCGCGATTTCTTCCATACGCTTAAAAAGCCCTTTTTCCCAATAATTTTCTTAAGGGGGTTTTTCTTGGGCACGGCAATAGGCGACATTGTTCCTCGGCAGAAGATTTCACTTGAAGCCCTTAACGGGAAAACGCTCGGCTTTGACTCATACAATATCATTTACCAGTTCCTTTCCAGCATCCGCGGCGAGGACGGCTCTCCTTTGAAGGATTCGCACGGCAACGTGACCTCGCACCTCGCGGGGCTTTTTTACCGCACAATTAACCTTGTTGAAAAAGGAGTTCGCCCGGTTTTTGCCTTTGACGGCAAGCCGCTGGAGCTCAAGGGCGCAACCCTGAAGAAGCGCAACGAAATCCGCACCGCGGCAATTGAAAAGCACGAGAAGGCCGTTGCTGAAGGCAATTTCGAGGATGCGAAAAAGTGGGGCTCAAGGGCGCTCAAATTGGATGAGCGCATGGTAGATGACGCAAAGACACTCGTTTCCCTCATGGGGTTTCCTGTTGTGCAGGCGCCGAACGACGGCGAGGCGCAGCTTGCGGAAATGGCGAAATCGAACGCCATTGACGGGTGCGTTTCCCAGGACTATGACACGCTCCTCTTCGGCGCACCCGCCCTTTACAGGAACATCGGGGTTTCCCAAAAGAGGAAGATTCCCGGAAGGAACATTTATGCCGATGTCGAGCCTGAGAAAATACTCCTTGAAAAAGCCCTCTCCGAGAACGGGCTCACCCAGAGAAAACTCATCTGGATAGGCATCCTCATCGGAACCGATTTCAACGAAAAATTCCCCAACATAGGCATAAAGGGCGCGCTCAGGCTTGTGAAGAAGCACGGCTCCTTCGGTGAAATAATCAGGGAAACAGGATTCAGCCCGGAATTCGACTGGCGGGAAATCGAGGCTTTGTTTGAAAACCCCGCTTCGGCAAAGGATTATTCCCTTGGCTTCGGGGCGCCGCAGGACGGCAAAATCCTTGATTTCCTCTGCGGAAAGCACGATTTCTCGAATGAGCGCGTTTCAAGGTCGCTCGAGCGCCTGGGCGAAAGGTTTAAGGAGAAGTCACGCCAATCTACCCTTGGCGCGTGGACCTGACCTTGTGGTGTTATGGCAAAGTATTCCCTTCCGACAAAAATAATTTTTGGGGAGAAGGCCTTCCAGCAGCTCTTCCCCGAGCTCGAGGCCGCCGGCGCCAAGCGCCCGCTTATCATCTGCGGAAAGCATTTCACCTCCTCGTTCAAATTCAAGGACATCGAGGAGCGCATCTCGCCTTTCGAGCTCTTCACCGATGTCGAGCCAAACCCTTCAACCGAAACGGTTGACGCTGCAGCAAAAATCCTGAATTCGCGCAATTGCGACGCCGTGATAGGCATTGGCGGCGGCTCTGTTCTTGACGCGGCAAAGGTTGTTGCGTGCATGAAAGGCGTGAACAAAAGCTGTGAAACCTTTTACAAAAAAGTGAAGGTAAAGTCTCAGGTGCCTTTCTTTTCCATTCCAACGACTTCGGGGTCGGGCAGCGAAGTCACAAGGTATTCCGTGCTCACGACAAAAGCAGGTGTGAAGAGGTCGCTTGAGGACAAAAAATTTTATGCGAAATCCGCGATTGTTGACCCCGAGCTCACTTATTCAATGCCCCCCGAGCTCACCGCCGCCACGGGCGTGGACGCGTTTTGCCAGGCTGTCGAATCACATTGGTCCAAAAAAGCCACAAGGGAAACAGACGCGTTTTCTGTCGAAGCGATTGGGCTCGCATACCACTCGCTCTTCAAGGCTGTAAAGGGGCCTGACAAGCAGGTGAGGCACAACATGAGCCTCGCCTCGCTGCGCGCTGCGCAGGCGTTCAGCAACACCGGCACTACCGCATGCCACACGGTTTCCTATGCGCTCACAAAGCGCTACGGCCTCGTGCACGGGTTTGCCGTCGCGCTTACGTTGCCGTGGTTCATGGGATTTTATTCGGAAAAGCGAGGGAAGAAGTGCCTCGAAATATGCAACATGCTGGGTGCGAAAACAATCCCCGAGGGAAGGGCGAAGATTTCGGAATTCCTCGCTTCTGTCGGCGCGCCGGCAAGGCTGCGCGGCATCGGCTGCAGGCAAGAGGATTTCAATGGCATAATATCGGAGTCGCTCTCGCAAAAGCCCCAGAACCCGCGGAAGCACACCGCGCAGGACCTAGAGCGCATGCTCCGCGAACTCTACTGAGCATAGCAGGCCGAAGCCCGCGCAGCGCCTTTCTGTCGACGGAAATTCCCGAATGGGATTTGGGCCGTTAAACTTCAATGCCGAAGTGCCTGTATCCCTGCCCGAGCACGTGCAAAGACCCTGTCACAAGCACCAGCCCGTCGCTTCCCGCAAGCTCGAATGCGGAATCGATTGCGTCATCAACCGAACCGAATATTTTTCCCATCCCGATTTTTTTCCCCAGCATTTCCGCGCTTTCCGAGCGCTCGGAGCCGGCATCCGCAAGGAAAAGCTCCGCCCCGGATTGTTCAAGCAGCTTTTTCACGCCGCCGACATCCTTGTCCTTCATCGTGCCGAACACAACAAGGAGCCTTTTTTTCCCGAAAAGTTTCAGGGATTCGAAAAGCTTTTCCCATCCGTCAGGGTTATGCGCGGCGTCAAAGACAACGAGCGGCTTTTTCTTCACGATTTCGAGCCTGCCCCTCCACGAAACGTTCCTCAGCCCTGCCTTTATGTGCTTCTCAGCTACGGTGAACCCATATTCGCGCAGGGAAATTGCCGCCGCTGCGCCAAGCGCCGCGTTTTCGCACTGGTGCGCGCCAAGAATGTTGGTCTTCAGGCCCGGGATTTTTGAGGGCGAAAGCAGGTCGAATTCGTTCCCCCACGGCGCAACCGCAATAGCATTGTATTCCGGCTTCACTATTTTCGCGCCCTTTTCAACTGCGGCTTTTTCAAATATTTCCGCCCCGCGGTTCTCCCCGGAAAAAACCGCAGTCGTGCCTTCCTTGATAATGCCTGCTTTCTCCGCGGCAATTTTTTCGATTGTTTTCCCGAGGTATTGCGTGTGCTCAAGCGAAACCGAAGTGATTGCGCATACCTGCGGGTTCAGGATGTTTGTCGCGTCAAGCCTCCCGCCCATTCCCGTTTCCGCGACCAGAATGTCAACGCCTTCATCAATAAAATGCCTGAATGCCATTGCCGTTATCGCCTCGAAGCAGCTCGCGGCGATTTTGTTTTCCTCAATCACTTTTTTGAATATGCCGGCCAGCTCCGCGAACCTGTTCTCGCGAATCTTCTCCCCGTCAATTTGCATCCTTTCAGTGGGCTCCACCAGGTGCGGCGAGGTGTAAAGGCCTGTTTTGCAGCCCGCTTCGCGCATTATGCGCTCAATGAACGCGCACGTGCTCCCTTTCCCGTTGCTTCCCGCAACATGAACCGCCTTCAGGCCGGCAACCCCGACATCGGAAATTTCGCAGAGCTTTCTTATGTTTGAAAGGTCATAGCCCTCCATCCTCTGCCCGAGCGAATCGAGCCAAAGCTTCGCCTCCGCGTAATCCATTTCCATGAAACAAAATTGTGCGCTCCTTTTTATAGCGTTGTCGCAAGGGCGATGCTTGCCGCAAGCGCGAGCAACGCACCCGCGATTTGGTGGTGTTTTATCTTTTCCTTATTGAACCATATCCCAAGCGCCATCCCGATTGCAGGATAGCTTTCGGTTATTGCGGTTGTGATGGCCACACTTCCTTGCTTTAGGGCAAGCGCATACGAGAGCCATGCAAGCGTATCAAACACACCCATTGCAATGACAAGCCCCTTGTAGCGCCCCGCATTTTGGAGGAGGTTTCCCAGTTTGTTGTTCTTCCATAGGTATGCAAGGCAGAATATCGTGAAAAAAACCCACGGCGCCCAGATTACAAGGAGCGGGGAGACTGTTTTCGAGCCGAAAGCCGTCAAAAAATTCACCATGCCCATGCCGATTGCCGCGGCAATCCCGAGGAGCACTCCCTTCTCGATTTTCCCGAAACCTTTAATCGAAAGCGACTCCATTGCAAGTATGCTGATTCCAATGAAAACCACCGCGATTCCGGCAAGCTGGGGCAATGTTACGAGCTCTTTGAGGAAGTAAATTCCGAGGAATGCGGTGACAGGCAGTTCGAGCCCGACAACCACTTCAACAACCGAAAGCTTTCCCTTTTTCAGGGCCTCAAAATCGAATAGCGCGGCAATAAATGTAACGACTCCGAGGGAAAGCATCAGTGCGAGGTTTCCGGGTGAAAAAAGCATCGGCAGTTCTCCGGCAACGAAAGGCAGCAATCCAACAGCGCCTATAATGCCGATGTACGCCAGCGCCTCGACATCCCCGACCTTCCTCACCGAGCGCTGTATCAGGAAATCGCCTATTCCCCAGCAGAGCATTGCGGAGAATGCAAAGAGCACGCCAAGCTCAAAAACCATGAATTAATCAATCCCCGTTTCCATACTTAATTCTTTTGCCCCGCTTTATTCTCATGGCCAGAAGGGCGGTGCTTGTGTGCAACGGTTCGCTTGACACGAAGTGGCTTTACTCCAGCATCCGCAGGGGCGATTTCGTCATTGCGGTTGACGGCGGCGCAAACAAGCTGATGAGGACTTCTTTCACCCCTCAAGTTATTATCGGCGACATGGATTCAATAACAAAGGCCGCCTCGCGCAAATTCAGGGGCTCGGAATTCATCAGGTTCCCGCGTGAAAAGGATTTGGTCGACCTCGAGCTCGCGCTCAATTACTGCATCCAGAAAAAATTCGGCGAAATCCTCATCCTCGGCGCCCTCGGCAACCGCGCTGACATGGCCCTTACAAACGTTTTCCTCCTCTCGCAAATTCCCGCAGGAATCAAGGCAAGGGTAATGCACGAGAACCAGGAGATTTTCCTCGCGGAAAAAAGCCAGAGGCTCGAGGGCGTGCCCGGCGAACTGGTTTCTTTCTTCCCCATCGGCGGCGATGTGCACGGCCTTACGCTCGAAGGCTTCAAGTACACGCTCAATAATTACGATTTGCGCTTCGGCATCGGGATAGGCCTCAGCAACGAGTTTAAAAGTAAAAAAGCGCGGATTTCGTTCAAAGACGGATTGCTGCTCTGCGTGCGCTTTCACAAGTGGTTCTGATTTTTAACCCGCCGCCTTA
>CAYJRH010000064.1:0-5859 GCA_964372565.1 uncultured archaeon | reverse complement strand
CTTAAATAATAGAAAACCCCAATATATCAGATTTTCAGCTCAGGGGTTTTTGCTTGGACAAGAAGGCGATTTTAAGGGAATCAATCACGCGGCTCATCCAGCTCGGGATTTCAGACAAGGAAATAATCGACAACCTGCGCGGCGTCGGGATTGACGGCGATTCGGCAAAAGTGCTCCTGTCAGAAACCCGGAAAGAGCTTTCTTCGGGCGCGGCCAAGCCCCAAATGGAAAGGCCGGGCCAGAAGGCGAAATCCCTTTTTGTTGAAAGGCCGCCGGAGCCGAAGCCCGCGCCAGAGCCTGAGGAGGACGTCCAGATTCCTGACGATGAGGACATTTATGCAAAAGTTGAAGAAGAGGAAACCCCGCCGAAAAAAATCGACGTCGAATCCGCGGCCTCGTACAGGGCCAAATCGAATTCCATGGCCGGCCAATCTTACGCGGCTTCACATGTGCCGCCCCGGCTCCCCGACGAGGACGTTTCCGAGCTCTGGGAAAAGGGCATCCTCGCGACGGTTGATGCGAAGCTCAACGAGATGAAGAGGATACGCGCCGACCTTGATTCGGTCATAGGTGCCAGGGTACAGGAAAAAATCCAGCTGGAATCCAGGAAGATTGAAACCGTGCTCGAGTCCCAGCGTTCGCTGTTTTACGGCAAAATAGACGCGCACCTTGACGCGCGCGCGGAGGAGCTCGGCCAGGTGCTCGGGGCCCGCGCAAAGAGCCTCGAGGACCTTAACGCGAAGGTGCAGGACTCGCTCCGGAAGATGCAGGGCGAAAACAAGTTCAAGGCCGAGCTCCTGAACACGCTGAACGATAAGCTCACGGGCCTCGATACCGTGAAGAGCCAGATGATTTCCGAGACAAACACCTCGCTGATAGGCATGGAATCCAAATTCGCCGAATTCATGGGCGAATCCGAGGGGAAGCGCGGCGAGTACGAGGCGCGCCTGAATTCTGCGCTCGAGCTCCAGTCGAAAATCACCGAGGGCCTGACAGAAGACCTGAGGCAGAAGATCGACAGCCTCAAGTTCGAGAAGGAGGAGCAGCTCACGCAGAGATTGCAGGCGAAGATGGGCGAGCTTGACAGGCTCATTTCGCAGGTTGACTCGAAGGGCGTATCCGAAAAGCTCGCCAAGATGAAGGAGCAGGAGCAGCAGCTCAACGCGAAGCAGAAGGAGCTTGACCAGCAGTTCGCAAAAAGCCAGGACAGCCAGAAGAAGTACATTGACTCGGTTTTTGCCGATTTGAAGAAGGAATTGGCCTCTTACAGGAAGGAAGTTTCAAAGGTCCAGGCAGAGGGCCTCGATGAGCTCAGGAAGGAATACGCCGCCAATGTGGACCAGCTCTTCGCTGAAAACCTTGTCGAGTGGGACAGGAAGCTCAAGGAAAAGAAGAAGGAAATCGATTCGATAAAGGAGACGGTTGATGTCGAGAAGTTCGAGGCCTCCATGGAGTCGCTCGACCTTTTCAAGCAGCAGTTCCTCAATACTGTGAAGCGGAGCATCGAGGACTACAACAAGTCCAAGAAGGAGCTCGCGGAGGGCATGATTGCGCGCGACAAGGCGATAACCGAGCACCTCAAGAGCATCGATGAAAAAATGGAGGAGCTCTCCGCATTCGAGAAGCGCTTTTCAAGGGAAGTCGGCGGGCTTCTCGGCGAGCTGCAGGATGCGAAAGGGCGCAGGGAAGACAAGCCGGACAAGGCCTACAGGAAGGCGAGGCCGGAAGATTAATTGGTTATGCTTTGGAGGGCGTGTTTTATGGCAAAGGGAAAATTCGTGATGTGGTTTTCGGAGCTTTTGATAGGCGATGTTCCGGTAGTGGGGGGGAAGAACGCGAGCCTTGGCGAGATGTACAGGAAACTCGGCTCAAAGGGCGTCAAGATACCCAACGGGTTCGCTGTCACGGCGCACGCTTACAGGCATTACATTGAAAAGACCGGCCTCAGGCAGAAAATCAGGGAAGAGCTCCGCGGCCTTGACACGGGCAACATGGCTTCGCTCTCCTCGCGCGGCAGGAACATAAGGCAGATGATCATCAATACGCCGGTTCCGAAAGAGGTCGAGGATGAAATCCTCAGGGCGTATTCAAAGCTCGAATCACAGTACGGGAAAGGCGTTGACGTTGCGGTAAGGAGCAGCGCGACCGCGGAGGACTTGCCGGACGCGAGCTTCGCAGGCCAGCAGGAAACCTACCTTAACATACGCGGCCCCCACGACCTTCTGAACGCGTGCAGGAAGTGCTTCGCCTCATTGTTCACGAACCGCGCCATTTCTTACAGGGAGGACAAGCATTTCGACCACTTCTCCATCGCGCTTTCAATCGGCGTGCAGAAAATGGTGCGCTCCGACATCGCGTGCAGCGGAGTGATGTTCACGCTTGACACCGAAACAGGGTTTGACAAAATCGTGCTCATCAACGGCGCGTGGGGCCTCGGGGAAAGCGTTGTGCAGGGCGCAGTTAACCCAGACCAGTTCATTGTGTTCAAGCCGACGCTCGAGAAGGGCTTCAGGCCTATACTCGGCAAGAAGCTCGGCGACAAGCTCATCAAGGTCGTTTACAGCCACGAGGGGAACAGGTCCATAAAAACGGTTCCGACCCATGCAAGCGAGCGCGGGAAGTTCACGCTCAGCGAGGGCGAAATCCTCAGGCTCGCGGAATGGGCCATAATTGTGGAGAAGCATTACTCGGAGAAGAGGCACAAGTACACGCCTATGGACCTGGAATGGGCGAAGGACGGCAAGACAGGCGAACTGTTCGTTGTGCAGGCGCGCCCCGAGACCGTCAACAGCCAGAAGGACAAGAATGTGCTGCTGCAATACGTGCTCAGGTCAAGGGGAAAAGTGCTCATCCATGGCGAGGCAATCGGCGAAAAAATCGGCACGGGAGTTGCGCACATCATAAGGGATGCCTCGAAAATCGGCGAATTCCGCAAGGGAGAGGTGCTTGTCACCGACACAACCGACCCTGATTGGGAGCCGATAATGAAAATAGCGTCCGCGATTGTCACGGAGAGCGGCGGCCGCACTTCGCACGCGGCCATTGTGTCAAGGGAGCTAAGCATACCTGCGGTTGTCGGCACAGGCAACGCAACTGAGAGAATTAAGACAGGAAAGCCTGTTACTGTTGTCTGTTCCGAGGGGGAGGATGGCGTGGTAATGGAAGGGGCGCAGAAGTTCGAAATCAGGAAAACCAACATAGCGCACCTTCCTGAAACCCACACGCGCATAATGATGAATGTCGGGAACCCCGAGCAGGCGTTCGAGTTCTCGTTCATACCGAATGACGGCGTGGGATTGGCACGCGAGGAGTTCATTGTGAACTCCTACATCAAGATGCACCCGAACGCCTTGCTGCACTTTGACAGGCTCAAGGATGAAAAAGCGAGGAAGCTGATCGAGGAGCTCACGCGCGGCTACAAGGACAAAACCAAGTACTATGTGGACAAGCTTGCCGAGGGCATTGCGATGATTGCAGCGGCGTTTTACCCGAAGCCCGTGATTTTGAGGTTCTCGGACTTCAAGACCAACGAATACGCGAACCTCATCGGAGGCGCGCAGTTCGAGCCCAAGGAAGAGAACCCGATGATTGGCTGGCGCGGCGCCTCGCGCTACTACGACCAGAATTTCAGGGAAGCATTCGGCCTCGAATGCGAGGCAGTTAAGAAGGTGCGCGACGTGATGGGCCTCGCCAATTTGAAGGTGATGGTGCCTTTCTGCCGCACCGTTGATGAGGGCAGGAAAGTGGTTGCGGAAATGGCGAAGAACGGCCTCAAGCAGGGCGAGAATGGCCTGGAGGTTTACGTGATGTGCGAGATTCCATCCAACGTGATTCTGGCGGAGGAGTTCTGCGAAGTATTCGATGGCTTCTCAATCGGGAGCAACGACCTCACGCAGTTGACGCTTGGCCTCGACAGGGATTCTGGCATTGTGACGCACATCGCGAACGAAAAGAACCCCGCGGTGAAGAAGCTGATTTCTCAAGTCATCAAAGTGGCGAAGGCGAACGGCAGGAAAATCGGGATTTGCGGGCAGGCGCCCTCTGATTTCCCGGATTTCGCGGAGTTCCTCGTCGAGCAGGGCATTGATTCAATCTCGCTGAACCCTGACACCGTTTTGAAAACGCGGCAGGCGATTGCGAAGAAGGAGAGGCAGCTGAAAGGGAAAAGGGGCGCGGTTTGATGGTTTCGGCAGCGAAGCCGTTCGAATCCAGATTGAGGAAATTGGCCGTGCCGACAAGGCTTTTTCGGAATAGGGCGCATCACATGGTTAATGCAATTGACGCTTCTTTGCCGTCCCGTTTATCCGCCTGGAAAATGCCTGCAATGCGCACAACAAGGGAACAAACAGCGCGCCGCGGAAAATAAGCCCAGCAATGCGAAGAAGATACCTTAAAATATTTTCCTGAGTACGAGAATCTTACATTGCCCCGTTTTTTGGCGGCCCTATGGTCTACTGGTACGACGTGACCTCGACATGGTCAAGAAGGCAGTTCGATTCTGCCTAGGGCCAATCTGATTTGCAGGCTCAAATCCTGCCCGGCCCAAACGCCTTTTTCAGCAATCATTAAAAACAGCCGATTCGTTCTGTTTCTATGCCTCCGCCAGGAAAAAGGCCTTTCAAGGGAGCTGCCCCGGGAAGGGTTTTCCAGACAATAGATGTCGGCTCCGAAGGCGAGGAGTGGCTTGTCGGGAGGGCAAGGAAATTCAAGGATAGGAAGTACGCCGTTGCCAACCCGCGCTTCAGGGAGCCGGAACTCCAGTATATTGTAAAGCATTTGCAGGAGCATGGCATTGCAGTGAAAGCGATGGGGCTTTCGCAGCTTGTCGATGAAATGGAGTCCAGAGGCTGGCGCACAAGGAACGTCAACATTGACATGCCCGACACCGGCGGAACGGATAGGAAAGATTTGTATGATTTCCCGAAACTTTTTTCACATGCAAAAAACATTCTTTTGCCGGGCGGAAAAATTTTCATGTCCAGCGAGAACAGGCAGTTTCTTGCAAGAGTTTCCGGCGAGGCCGCAAAACATGGCGTGAAATCAAGGGTGCGCCCCGCCCTTGACAGCCCAAGGGCAATGCGCACCGAGTACATGAAAAGCAGGAACAGGGCAGGCGGGCTGGTTTATAGGGTTGAATTGTGGGTTCACAAGCCGCGGCCGGAAAAAAGGAAATGATTTCACTTCACGCCCTTTGTGATTGCGCATGTTTCTGAACGCGATGCGCACTTCACTTCACGAACTCGACGTTTTCCATCCTTTCAAATCCTTTGTCGCCTGTCAGAAAAACCATCCCGTTGATTCTAGCAGTTATATACCCGATGCAGTCGATGTAAGAAAACCTCTTCTTTTTGTTCTTGGCCCTGAATTCGTTTGCCGTCTTTATTATCCGATCATCAACGTCCGTGCATATGGGCCTGAATTCATCGTATTTTTTGTCGGCAAACTCTTTTCCATAGCTAAGTATAAGGCCATAGTGCAATTCCATTAAATTGTAGGTTGTTGTTGCAGACAGGGCTTTGTTGTATGTGGCGTAACTAGGGTTGCCGTTAATGATTTCAAAGAACGCGTATGTGTCGAAGAAATAGGCTTTATTCATTCCCATCCTTTCCTTACCATATCCTTGAATTCCTGCCCCGACATTGTCCTTTTTGGTGCCGAGCCGAATATTTTGGAGAAGTCAAATTTTTTCGCCACTTCTATAAAAACCTCGTCGTTCTCCTTTAGATTCTCTTTTTCGACAACGAATTTTGGCAATATGACCGCCATGGAATTCCCCCACTTCTTGACCTTCAGCTCCATCATCAGTATCACCTTAATGATACTCATGTCTAACTAATATATATTGTTTTTGGGGGTCGG
>CAYJRH010000063.1:0-5886 GCA_964372565.1 uncultured archaeon | reverse complement strand
CGCTGCTGAAGAAGGAGGGTGTGCGCGTCAAGGAAGGGAAAATCGTTGATTTTGGCGATAAACTTTTTTACTTTGCGAAAAAAGCCAGGTAACCCAGCACCAAGTAAAGTAATATTACCAGAAGCCCGATGTAAAATCCCGGGTTCCTGAACTGCCTCTGCTGCGAAATCCTTGCCCACCAGTAAAGTTCCCCGAGCAGCACCGCCGCAAAAAGCGCTTTCAGCACGTACCCCGGAATTGTCTCGAGCGCAGGGGGTTCTGGCGCAGCGCATGGAAAACCATGAAAAGGAAAGCGAATTAAAATGGAACAGTTCCAATCTTCTCATGACCGTAACCCCATCGAACTATACCGTTCTCAATAAGGGTTCCCCTGCGCCCGAATTCAAATTGCCCGGAACCGACGGCAAACTCCACTCGCTGAAAGATTTTTCCGGCGCAAAAGCCTGCCTGGTTGTGTTCATGTGCAACCACTGCCCTTTCGTGAAGCCGAAGATGAAATGCCTCAAGGAGCTGTTCGGCAAATACCAAGGCAAGGGCCTTGCAATGTTCGGCATAAACAGCAACGACACGCAGGCGTATGGCGAAGACGATTTCAATAACATGAAGCGCGTTGCAAAGGAGCAGGGGTTCAAATTCCCTTACCTGCTGGATGAAACGCAGGAAACTGCCCGCGCTTACGGCGCCGCGTGCACGCCCGACCCTTTCCTGTTTGATGCGGGGATGAGACTTGCCTACCATGGAAGGATTGATGACGCGCATGAGCAGCCCCACGAGCGGGCAAAAACCAACGAGCTCGAGGAAGCAGTGAAGCAGGTTCTCGCCGGGCAAGAAGTTGCGGTGAAAGAAGAGCCGTCTTATGGGTGCAATGTGAAGTGGAAAAGCCGGCATTGAATCCGCGATTGCTTATCCCACATACTCGCCCCAGCTCTTTATTTCGAGCTGGCCGAGCTTCTTTTTCATTATCGCGCCGAGGAACGCCTTCGCAATCTGCAGGTTGGTTATCAGCGGCACGCTGTAATCGACCGCGGCGCGGCGCACATCATATTTCGGGTCCGTGGCGACCTGCATGAAAGGGTCGGGGACGATTACCGCAAGGTCGACGGCGCCTTTCCTGAAAAGCTCAAGCACGTTGGGCCTGCCTCTCTCATGAATTTTGAAAACTTTAAATGATTTTACGGAGTTTTCCCGCAGGAATCCGTGTGTGTGCTCGGTAGCGTAAATCCTGAACCCTGCTTTTTGCATTTCCTTAAGCTCCTCGAGCATCTTCTGCCTGTTGGCATCCCCGGTGAGGGAAACGAGGATGTTTTTGCTCGGGATTGAATGCCCTGTGCTCAGGAGGGCCTTGAGGAACGCGTCCTCGAAATCCGAGCCTATGCATCCGACCTCGCCTGTGGACGCCATTTCAACCCCTGAAATTGGGTCTGCGCCCTTTAGCCTCGAAAACGAGAACTGCGGTGCCTTTACTCCGACATGGCCGAGCTCCATGAATGAGTTCCGCACGGGGCTCACAGGCTCGCCGATTATTGCGCGTGCCGCGAGGGATATGAAGTCCTCGCCTGTGACCTTGGAAACAAAGGGCATCGAGCGCGAGGCGCGGAGATTGCATTCAATGACAAGCACTTCGTTGTCCTTTGCAATGAACTGCACATTGAACGGGCCGGTTATTGCAAGGTGCCTTGCCAGCAGCTTGCCGATGGAAGTTATTTTCCTTATTGTTTCAAGGTAAGTCTTCTGCGGCGGGAGCACCATTGTCGCGTCGCCTGAATGGACTCCCGCATTCTCGACGTGCTCAAGCACGGCGTATGCCAGTATCTCGCCATTTAGCGCAACAGCATCCAGCTCTATCTCGCGCGCGTTGAGTATGAACTTGCTCACAACCACGGGATGCTCCTTTGTCAGCGCAGTTGCGTTGCCGAGATATTGCTCAAGCTCCTTTGGGTTGAATGCGACTGCCATTGCCTGCCCCGAGAGCACATAAGAAGGGCGCACAAGAAGCGGGAAGCCCGCCTTGGCCGAGAATTCGCGGATTTTTTCCATCGAGGAAAGCTCTTTCCACTCGGGCTGCGGGATGCCGAGCGAGTCGCAGAGCGAGCTGAACTTGTGCCTGTCCTCGGCCTTGTCGATGCTTTCAGGGCTTGTGCCGAGTATCGGATAGCCGGCGTGCCAGAGCTTGAGGCAAAGGTTGTTGGGAATCTGGCCGCCCATTGAAACCATTATCCCTTGCGGCTTCTCGAAATCGCATATGTCGGCAACCGTTTCAAAGCTCAGCTCCTCGAAATAAAGCTTGTCGCACTCGTCGTAATCGGTTGAAACCGTTTCAGGGTTGAAATTAACCATAATCGATTTGTGGCCCGATTTCCTCGCGGCCTGCGCCGCGCGGACGCAGCAGTAATCGAACTCGACGCTGCTTCCTATCCTGTAAGCGCCCGAACCAAGCACAACGATGGAACCTGCGGCTTCGGGTTCGATATCGCAGGAAACGCCGTTGTACGTGAGGTAAAGGTAATTCGTCTTCGCGGGGTACTCCGCAGCGAGCGTGTCAATCTGCTTTACGAAGGGCTTGATGCCAAGCTCTTTCCTTTTCTCGCGGATGGCATGCTCGTGCACAGCGCCGATTATCACAGCAATCTGCTTGTCGGAAAACCCCTGTTTTTTTGCCGCAACAAGAAGTTCGGGGGACAGTGCTTCAATGGAGGCCTTTTGGAGCTGCTTCTTTGTGCGAACAACATTCGCAATCCTTTGGAGGAACCATTTGTCGATTTTCGAGGCCGCGTGTATTTTGTCAAGTGAAACCCCTTTTTCAATCGCCTGGACCACTGCGAAAACCCTTCGGTCGGTGGGGTATTTCACCTCATGCCCGAGCTTTTCGAAGTAAACGCTGTTTCCGACAAGGCCGTACATGCCTATCTGGAGCATCCTTATGGCCTTCTGCATCGCCTCCTCGAAGGTTTTGCCGATTGCCATGACTTCGCCGACGCTTTTCATCTCGGTGCCGATCCTTGTCGAAACGTTGCGGAATTTCTGCAAATCCCAGCGGGGAATCTTCACCACAACGTAATCGAGCGCGGGCTCGAAGCACGCTTTTGTGACTTTAGTGATAGAGTTCTCAAGATCCATAAGGCTGTGCCCAAGCGCGACCTTTGCGGCCACAAACGCGAGCGGATACCCTGTCGCCTTGGAGGCGAGCGCCGAGCTGCGCGATAGCCGTGCGTTCACTTCAATGACGCGGAACTCATCGCTCTTCGGGTCGAGCGCGTACTGGATGTTGCACTCCCCCACAATGCCGAGGTGCCTTATTACTTTTATTGAAATCTCCCTTAGCTTGTGGTACTCATGGTTGTCCAGCGTCTGCGATGGCGCGACCACAATGCTCTCGCCCGTGTGTATCCCAAGCGGGTCGAAGTTCTCCATGTTGCATACGGTTATGCAGTTGTCAAAAGCATCGCGCACGACCTCGTACTCGACCTCTTTCCACCCGTAAAGGCACTCCTCGACCAGTATCTGCGGCACTGCCTTGAATGCCTTGTCCGCGGTTTCCTTCAATTCATCCGCATCTTTGACAATTCCGCTGCCCTTCCCGCCAAGCGCGAACGCTGCACGAACCATTAGGGGGAAGCCGATTTTCCTCGCAGCCTTTAGCGCATCCTTTGCAGAATTCACCGCAACCGATTTCGGCACACCAACCCCGATTTTCCTGAGTTCGCGGTTGAATAGCGCTCGGTCTTCGGTGAGCTCGATGCTCTTCACAGGCGTGCCATAAACTTTCACTCCGTGCTTCCTGAATGCGCCGGCCTTTTCCATTTCAAGGCCGCAGTTGAGCGCGGTTTGCCCGCCGAATGAAAGGAGGATGCCGTCGGGCTGTTCCTTCCTGATGACCTCTTCGACAAAATAGGGCGTAACCGGAAGGAAGTAAACCTCGTCCGCAAACCCGAGCGAAGTCTGGACTGTGGCGATGTTCGGGTTGATGACAATGACTTTTATGCCTTCTTCCTTCAGGGCTTTGATGGCCTGGCTCCCGCTGTAATCAAATTCCCCTGCCTGCCCGATCTGCAGGGCGCCTGAACCGAGCAGCAAAATTTTTTTCGGCTTAACCATGATTCACCCCCGTCATCACTTAATCACCTTGATGAAATCATCAAACAAAAACGCGGTATCAGTCGGCCCGGGGTTCGCCTCGGGGTGGAACTGCACCGAGAAAAAAGGCTTTGCCTTGTGGCGGATGCCTTCGTTTGTTTCATCGTTCGCGTTGCGCATCCACGGCTCCCAGCCCTTCTGCAGGGTGCTCTCATTCACCGCAAAGCCGTGGTTCTGGCTCGTGATGAAGCAGCGCTTCTCCCCGACAATGTACGCGGGCTGGTTCTGGCCGCGGTGCCCGTACTTGAGCTTGTAAGTGTCCGCGCCGCTCGCGAGCGCAAGCAGCTGGTTCCCGAGGCAGATGCCGAAAATCGGGATTTCCTGCGCCAATGCTTTCCTAATATTCTCTATTGTTGCTTTGCACATCTTCGGGTCGCCTGGGCCGTTGCTGGCAAGCACGCCGTCAAAATCGAATTCGCTGCGCGATTCATGCGACATGAAATCAAAATCCCATGGAACCCTTATTACAGAAACATTCCTTTTGAGCAGCGAGTGGATTATGCTGTTCTTTGCGCCGCAATCAACAAGCAATACTTTTCTTTTTCCTTTTCCATAAACAATAGGCTTGTGGATGCTGACGTTTTCGACGAGGTTCTCCTTATTCGGGTCCCGAATGTTGACGTCCTCGCCGCCCACAAGGACCTTGCCCAGCATCGTGCCTTTCTCGCGCAGGATTTTTGTGAGCTGCCGCACATCAATGCCGGTTATTGCGGAGATTTTTTCCACGGCAAGCCACTCGCCGAGTGATTTTGAAGCAGTATGGTGGGAATATGCCCCCGAATATGAGTTCACAACCAGCCCCTGCACCTGTATTTTGTGCGACTCGAAGTTTTTTATCAGCCCGTTCTCGATGATTTTTTCCGGAACGCCGTAGTTGCCGACAAGGGGGTAGGTCATGCAAAGTATCTGCCCGGAGTAGCTCGGGTCCGTGAGGCTTTCCGGGTAGCCCACCATGCCGGTGTTGAAAACAACCTCGCCGGAAGACGATTTTTGATAGCCGAAGGAATCTCCCTCGAAAGTGGTGCCGTCCTCTAGAACAAGCTTCGCTTTCATGCGGCTAACCCCTTCAAATGGCCGGAAATCAAGGAATGGAAGCAAAAGAAAGAGTTATCCCAAAAAAAGTTTTTTTGAAAGAAAAATTGCTTCATCTAAAAAAGGAGTTATGGGAAGGAAACTTTTTAAGGCTACTTGAACGCCTTAAAATCTACCTTAAAATGTGATTTAGCATCTTTTCGGTTGCTTTTATCGCCGCAACAACCTGATCTGAGTCTACCCCGATTGTGCGGAATTCCTTTCCGCCAATGCCCCATGTGATCGTGGTTTCGACCAATGCGTCAGTATTGCCGCCCGGCGGAATCCGCACCTCATAATCCAAGAGCTGGGGGAGCTTCGCGCCCATTTCATCCACCGCCAGCTTGAGCGCATTCATGAACGCATCATAGCCGCCGTTGCCCTCCGCGCTTTTTGAAACCTTTTTCTGGCCGAATTGCAGCTCAATTGTTGCGCGCGGCTTGCCCTTCAGCGAGGAATGGATCTGGCACTCCAGTATCCTGAATTTTCTTTCCAAGGGCGTATTGAGGACATCCGCAATTATGAACGGCAAATCTTCCGCAGTAACGCTTTCCTTCTTGTCACCGAGCGAAACAATGCGGGCGAGCACGGCCTTTTTCTGTTCAGGCGTAAGCTCAACTTTCAGGTCCTTCAGGTTCTGCTCAAGGCTCGCCTTTCCGCTGAGCTTGCCGAGCGCGTACT
>CAYJRH010000062.1:0-5931 GCA_964372565.1 uncultured archaeon | reverse complement strand
CATCGAGGGCAAATAAGTAGTATTTTATAACATTCAGGGGCGAATAGCTACGATGAACCACAAATCATTTCTGGTTTGACTTATTTTCCCGCTCATTTTCACAGTGGCACTTATGGCATCTGTTGGCGAATCCTCGCAGAGCGAGGAACTGGTTTTCAAGAAAAAGCTGAAGAAGCTCGAAGCCTGCAGGGGCAGGGGCACGGAACTCATCAGCGTCTACATCCCTTATGATGCCGACCGCTCGGGCGTGATGAACCAGCTCTCCGAGGAAGTGAGCCAGAGCGGAAACATCAAGAGCCCGACAACGAGGAAAAACGTGCAGGGCGCGCTCAGGAAAATTCTCAGCTTCCTTAAGCAGATAGATTTCGGCATACCGAAGAACGGGATAGTGGTATTCGCGGGGAACATCTCGGAAGTCGAAGGCAGGACGGATGTCAGGCTGTTCACCGTGCGCCCGATAAAGGATTTGCGCACGAAGCGCTACTGGTGCGACTCAACTTTCCATCTTGAGCCGCTCAAGGAAATGGCAAGGCCGAGCAATGCGTATGGCCTCATAACGATTGACAAGAGCGAAGCCACGCTCGCAATACTGGTGGGAAAGCATTATGACATCCTGGGGCACTTCACATCAGGCTACAGCGGGAAGATGCGTGCTGGGGGACAATCCGCAACCCGTTTTGAGCGCCTGCGCGAGGAAGCCGAGCAGGAGTTCTACAAGAGGATTAGCGCGAAGGCCAACGCAGCTTTTTTGCCGTACGGCGACAAGCTGCAGGGCCTAATTGTCGGCGGACCCGGCATGACAAAGAACTTTTTCCTCGAGAAGGACATGATGGACTACAGGTTCAAGAATAAGGTTCTCGGCGTGCTTGACACCGGCTACACGGATGAATCAGGCATACGCGAACTAGTGCAGAAATCGGACACGATTTTGAAGGACACCGATTTGATGAAGGAAAAAGCGATAATGCAGAAATTCTTTTCTGAGCTCGCGAGGGATGCGCTCGTAACCTACGGCGAAAAGGACGTGATGAAGGCACTCGACCTCGGGCAGGTCGACAAGCTGCTGGTGAGCGAAGGGATCGAGTGGTACGTTTACAAAGTGAAGAAGGCTTCAACGGGAGAGGAGCGGCTCATCATAGACAAGGGCAATTCATTCGACGAAACCGAGTTCAAGGGTGCGGAGCAGATCGAAATCGTTGAGGAGCATGAGTTCATCGATTACATAATGGAGCGCGCGGCCGAAACCTCGACAAAGCTGGAAATAATTTCGGTTGAAACGCCGGAGGGCGAGCAGTTCTTCAAGGGCTTCGGCGGGTTGGGCGCGATGCTGCGGTACAAAATCTGACCCCGCAGGAAATGAAAATGGTTTTTATGTCGGCGACTGGAATAACGCATTTTACCACGACAACGAAGGGAATCGGCGGGCAGATAAAGCGCCGCATCTCGGATTTCATTGTGCACGAAATCACCCCCGAAGGCAGGGCGCTGAAGAGCGAGGCGTTTGGCGAATGGGATGAGAACCGCGCCGCGCCCCTCGAAGCCCCGAAGAGCGATGGTGCAGGAAAGGAGTATTTGCACCTCACAATGGAAAAATTCAATTTGGACACAAACGACGCGCTGCGCAGGGTTTCGCGCGCGCTTTACATCTCCCCAAAGAGGTTAGGATATGCCGGCATGAAGGACCGCAGGGCGGTAACTGCGCAGCGCATTTCAATATGGCAGCCCGATGTTGCGAAGCTCGCGGAGTTCAACCAGCGGAACAGGTATGTTTGCCTCCGCGAGCCTGAATGGAAAAGCGAAAAAATGGAGATAGGGATGCTGAAGGGCAACGAATTTGAAATCACAGTCAGAGGGATTGAGCTGGATGAGGAAGAGCTGCGGAAAATCACCGGGAAATGTTTTTCAGAAATGCAAACGAAAGGGGTCGCAAATTATTTCGGCGAGCAGAGGTTCGGCGGAAACCGCGAGATCACGCACCGCGTCGGGCGCGAGTTCGTGAAAGGAAGGTTTGAGGAAGGGGTGATGCTGTACCTGACCGCGCCGAGCAAAGGCGAGGAGGAGGAAATCGCGGCTGCAAGGAAAGGCCTCGCAGAGACAAGGGATTTTTCCCGCGCCTCAAAAGAATTCCCCCCAAAGTTCAGGTATGAGCGCTCAATCATACACCATTTGTGCAAATTCCCCCGCGATTTTGTCGGCGCGTTCCAGGAACTTCCGAGGCACCTCACTTACATGTTCACGCACGCGTACCAGAGTTACCTGTTCAATGAAATAATCAACGCGCGCATTGAAAGCGGAATAGGCCTGGAGGCCACAGAAGGCGATGTTTTGGAAGACGGGATTCCGACAGGTGCCTTGCCGGGCTTTGATTCGGTGCTCGCTTCCGGGAAGCCGGGGGAAATTGAAAGGGCGGTTTTGGAGAAAGACGGAGTCGGCCTCGGGGAGTTCAAAGTCACAAGTTTTCCTGAGCTAAGTTGCAGCGGTGCGCGGAAAAAAATCGTGCTCAGGCCGCTGAACCCGAAAATAATTGCTATTTCTGAGGATGAATTCGGCCCCGGCAAATTGAAGGAAAAAGTGGCTTTTTCCCTCGAAAAAGGCAATTATGCAACCACTATCCTTAGGGAGCTACTATCTACTACTGAAAAATCCTGAAAGCGCCGCAGAATAGGTGGAAGTGCAAAAAAGCGCAGGGTGGGCACTGGAATATTGCTCCAAAAAGCCCGAAAAACGAGGAAAAAAGGCTTATTTTTGGGTTTTAAGGCGTTATGCCGGGTTGCAGGAGAGCTCCTGCATCAGGGCTTCGGCTGAAACAATGTAATCAACTTTTTTCCCGTTGAAAAGAAGTGTCGGGTATTTTGCGACACCATACTTCCCCATGAGAACGTCAATAACAGGAATCCCAAGGTCTGTGGGAAACGCGAATACCCTAACATCGCTGCACTTTGCGGCAACCTCATCCAGCGCCGCGGCCTGCGATGCGCACTCCGCGCAGTAATACTCGTCAGGATAAAAGTAAACCACTGGCTTGACAGCGCCCGAGCCGCAATCGTTCACGGCCTTTGAAATGAGCAGATACAATTCAACGTTCTGGAGAATGAATTTGCGCTTGAGCAGGCCAGAATCTGAAAACAGCCTGCTTTTCCCCGCGGCCTCGATTTCGGCGAGCGCCTTGCCGGCCTCGGTTTTCTGCGACTCTATCCTTGCGGAAAGCGCGGGGCAGATGTCGTCATCCGGAAACACCGATTCATAAAAAAACAGCTGCTGCGTCGCCTGCAATTCAAGCGCCCTTGACTCCAGCCCGTCCGAAATGGACTGGGCACGTGAATTGTCCATGTAATTGATTGAAAAGAGGCCGATGGCAAGGATGGCGGCTGTGAGGATGAGCGCCTTGAAGTACTTGTTCACCATACGTAATCACTGCTGTTGATTTCCTTAAAAAAGCTTGTGAAGTAAACGAACGAGATGAAAAAGCCGTAAAGGAACATGTAGAAAACGATTTCGGGCAGCTTCCATAACGAAAGCCTGTCGTTCACAAAGCCGTGGCTCACATAAACGAGGAAAGAGTAAAGCACGACAGTGAAGAAGTAAAAGTAAATGCTTGAGTGCAGCGTGAAGCCTGCCGGCAGCGCTCCGTAAAGGCCGCCGCCTATTCCGACCCATGAAACAAGGAACCCGAAATAATTGAGCACGCTCTCGATGTTGGCGGCGATAGTAACGGCAATGAGGAGTATTGCGAGCCCGTCGGCAACAAGGGAGAATGGGAAGCTGAACATGCCGAACTCGCCGTATTCCGGGTTGAGCGCCATGCCGAAATATTTTCGAGTGTTAACAAACTTGCCGCGGTACCAGCGCGTGCGCTGCCTGAACCAGTGGCTTAGCCTGTCGGGAACAACCGTGTAAATCACCGCTTCGGGGGCGGAGGCAATCCGGTAATGCCTTGACTGCATCCTCATCGCGATTTCCATGTCCTCGGTGATGTTGGTTGTGTCAAAGCCGCCGATTTCGTCAAGAACTTTCTTGCGGAATAGGCTCATCGGGCCAGGAGTGACCATTATGCCGTTGATGTCGGCGAGCACGCTCTGGAAAAAGCCGAATGAAATCAAATATTCGATCTCCTGTATTTTCTCGATGAAGCCGCGCGGCTTGTAAGTCCGCACAAGGCCTGTAACGGCACCGACTTCCTCTGAATCAAAGCGCGGGACCATTTTCAGTAGGCAGCCCTTTTCCGGAAAAGTGTCCGAATCGATTGCGGCAATCAGTTCGCCCTTTGCGGCCTTGATGCCGTCGTTCAGGCCCTTTGCCTTGCCCTCGTTTTTCTTCTTGAAAATGACTTTGATGCCTTTTATCTTTGCAAGGATTTTTGCGGAAGAGTCCCTGCTGCCGTCGTCGATGACAATTATTTCCTTTGGCTCCGGGTACTCCATGGCCTTTACGGCCTCAATGCACTGTGCAACTGTTTTCTCGCCGTTGTAATTCGGGATGACGACTGAGATTGAGGGCCATTCTTTTCCGCGCGGCTTGGGCTTCCCGCGGTATTCGAGGTAAGCGAACAGGAACACGCAGTTGATGTAAATCAGGATGATGTTGAAGAGCACGATGAGCCAGTAAACCGAAAAAACCTTTGTCAAAAGATAAATGAGGCCTATGACGAGGAAAAATGCCGCTATAGTGCGAAGCCTTATGCCCATGGCATTATTGTGGGCGGGCAAAGTTAAAAACGATTGCTGATGCAAAAATAGCGGGGCTACCACGAGAAACCGGGATTCAGGAATTTTTCGCAACTGCCCCGTTGACCTGCGCAATGATGCCCGCAGCATCAGGGTAAAGCGCGCTCGCGAATTCGAAGGAAACCCCCGAAACGCTTTCAAAAGAGGAAGGGTAAATCCTCGCAACTCCATTTTCGAGCACAATCCGCGGGCCGGCGAGCTTTGTGTCGGGCAGCTCGATGAAGATTCTGGCGCTTGTAGTGTCCTCCAAAAGCCGCGTGCACTCCTCTGCCGAAATCTCCTTGTTGACTTTTACATTGCCGAGGTTGGACTGGCAGCCTGAAAGCGAGCCATTTTCATCAATGAGCCTTGCGGCAACAACCACGTCCTTTCTTTTTGCGGCCAGGACGGTGTTGAACAGCGTAATGCCTGATGCCATGTAGCTGTTTTCTGGGCCCTGCCGCACAAGCCGCGGCGCAACGGTGAAGGAGGAATAACCGCGCATCCCCTCAATCAAATCGCCGATGTTGCCGTCGTTGGAAACGAATTCCACGCCGTTCCTCTTCACCGAATACTTGTGCCCCTGCTGCGGAAGGTTCGCGTAAATGTAGAAGCCAAGAAGCACAATCAGCACGAGGCCTGCGGCGGTGAGGAAAAAATACTTCTTCTGCATGGAAAGAAGATGACTCGGAAAGCAATAAAAAACGGAGCATATGCGAAGGCGGGAAAATAACCGGAATTGCGGCCATAATATGGGAAATTTAAGGAAGGAAATGGCGAGGGCATGGGGGAGGGGATAATATGCTAAAGCCTGGGGCAAAAAAAACCAAAAACTGCTGAAACTCGGATTCGATTGTTGATTAAAAAAAGAGAAATAAGGGGGCGGATTCCGCCCCCTTGTTGGTTAGCTTACTTAACTCCAACCGTCTATGTCGTCGATGAGTTCCTGCACCGCCTGTCCTGTCTGCGCTGCAGTGTACCCAGCTAGCCATATGTCGCCGCTGGCGTCCGCTTCCGCGATTACCGCTGAGGCGGATGAAGTGAGCCTGTCAGCCAAGCCGCTTGCGAGGCTGTTGACTATCGCTCCTCCGATTATGATGTTGCTTCCCGCCGGGGCGTCGCTGTCGACGTACACTATCGGGTTGCCTACTGCGGCCCTGGCCCAATATGTGCTCGGTGTTGCTGTACAGGTGCCTGCTGCGCCTGCGCCGCTGCATGAGCCGCCGTT
>CAYJRH010000061.1:0-6048 GCA_964372565.1 uncultured archaeon | reverse complement strand
TCTGGCTGCCGGATGAGAAGCTCCTCGCAATCAGCGACCTCCAGCTCGGGAATGAGGGCATGCTCAATGCACAAGGCATCTTCGTGCCGCGCGTGAACTTCAACGCAATCAAGGAGAGGCTTGAAACAAAAATATTCCCTGCTTTGAAAAGCGGGGGCATTGAAACAATCCTCATCAACGGCGACCTCAAGCACGAATTCAGGACCATTTCCGCACAGGAGCGGCGGGAGGTGTCTGACATTATTGATTTGCTGGAATCGCGGTGCAGGAAAGTCATTCTTGTGAAAGGGAACCATGACAGCATTCTGGAGCCAATCGCCAATGAAAAAAAAGTCGGGCTTTTGGAAAGCTATTCAACTCCGCACAGAAATATTCTTTTCGTCCACGGGGACAAGGAACCAGCAGCGCAGCAACTGAAAAAGGCAAATATAATTGTCATCGGCCACCAGCACCCGAGCGTCACCATCAGCGACGGGGTGAAGAGGGAAAGGTACAAATGCTTCCTGCTTGGCAAGTACAAGGGCAAACCATTGATTGTGATGCCGTCAATGAACGCCGTTACAACTGGAAGCGACATTTTGGCAAGCGATGTCATGAGCCCTCTCATCAAAAATATCGAAGGCTTCGAAGTTTTTGCTGTTGAGGGCAAAGTTTTTTACATGGGAAAGGCGGGAAACCTGAAGGGTTAGATTATTTGGGCGCCCCTTGAATTGACTCTGGAAACAAGATTCCTGGAATCAAGGCCATTTTTTGAGAACGCGCCCAGCATCGCCTTGGCAACCGACTTGCCGTTGTCAAGCGAGTCGGAAAAGGCGAAAACCGTGGGGCCTGAACCTGAGATGCCGCACCCGAATGCGCCGGCTTCCAGCGCGGCCTTCTTGACGTCCCCAAACCCAGGGATAAGCACGCCGCGGAGGGGTTCAACAACATGGTCCTCAATCGACCTGCCGATGAGCTGGAGGTCGCTTCGCAGAATCCCTGAAACCAACGAAGCCACATTTCCGAAATTTTTCACCATGCTCCTTAGCGGAATGTCATTTGGCAGGATGCCCCTCGCATGCCTGGTCGAAACCTCGTAATCGGGTGTGACAACAACGACAAAAAGGCTGGAAGGCGAAGGAAGCTTGACGACTTCAAGCGGGTCGTAACTCTTTATTATCACTATCCCGCCGAAAAGGGAGGCGGCGACATTATCCGCATGAAAACCCGCAACGGCGCCCTCGGCATTCACGCAGTCAGGCAATATCTGGTCCTTAACTGTGCCGTCGCCATAAAGGGAAAGCGCCGCGAAAGCCCCTGCGACAGCGCTCGCGCCGCTGCTGCCGAGCCCCGAATTTATGGGCATCCCCTTGTGGAGGTCCAGCTCAATCCCTGAATCGGTTATCGCGTTCCTTTTGAGGAAGCTCATCGCGGAAATGGAAACGGTGTTTTGTTCAGGGTCCATCGGGAGCCGGCCGCCGTCGCCGGTGATGCGCCTTATGAAGACACCTTTCTCATCGACCTTCCTTGCGGTCACGGTGTCGCCGATGCCCTCGAGCGCGAGCCCGAATATGTCGAAGCCTGGCCCGACATTGGCGACAGTGGCGGGCGCAAAAAAGCTGTGTTCGTCCACAAAACCAGCCCTATACTCCCGTAAACCCCTTTTCCAAATCCTCGGCCAAATCATCCGCGTTCTCTATCCCGCAGGAAAGCCTGAGCAATCCGTCATTGATGCCCTTCGCTATGCGGACATCGCGCGGCACAGAAGCATGGCTCATTGTGGGAGGGTGGGAAACCAGTGATTCGACTCCGCCGAGGCTCTCGCCGAAAGTCCAGAGTTCAACGCCCTTCACGAATTTCTTTGCCGCCTCAAGGCCTCCCTTAAGCTCGAAAGAAAAAGTGCCGGCGTGCCCGGAAGCCTGCGAATCATGCAGCCGCTTCTTCGGGTGCGAATCCAGGGAGGTTGAATAAACGCGCTCCACCTTTTTGTGCCCTTCGAGATATTTCGCTATTTTCCTGTGGTTCTCGTCGTGCTTCTTCATGCGCACGTCGAGGGTCTTGATTCCACGGAGCGTGAGGTAACACTCGAATGGCGAAATGACGGCCCCTGTTGCCTTGATGAGCAGGCCCAGCTTCTCCTTCAGCGCTTCGTCGTCGAAGGACAATGAGCCGCCGACTACATCGTTGTGCCCTCCCAGGTATTTTGTAATGCTGTGGACCACGACATCGGCCCCGAATTTCCTCGGCTGCTGGAAAACCGGCGTAAGGAATGTGTTGTCGACGGCATAAAGGAGGCCGTGCTCCTTCGCAACCTCGCCCACGCGCTTCAGGTCGATTACGCCGAGCAGCGGGTTGGTGGGGCTCTCCACGAAAATCATTTTGGTGTTCCTCTTCACGTGCCTCGAAATCGAATCAGGGTCGTCCATCTTTATGAAATCGTTCTCAAGGCCGAAGCGCTTGAGCACAGCATTCATGAGCCTGTAAGTGCCGCCGTAAGTGTCCTCGCAGAAAAGGACGTGGTCGCCTGAACTGAGAGTGTGCATGAGCGCGAGCTCCGCCGCGATGCCCGAGCCGAAGCATACGCTGTGCCTGTACCCCTCCAGCTCGGAGATGTTCCGCTCGAGAATCTGCCGGGATGGGTTGCCCATCCTCGCGTACTCGAACCCTATGGGCTCGCCGATGCCGCGCTGGCGGAAAGTCACCGCCTGCTGTATCGGCGCAACGATTGCGCCGTTATTGGGGTCCTGCTGCTTTCCGGCATGGACACAGGCAGTGTCGAACTTTGCCATGACTTATGTTGGGCGGCAGGAAATTAATAATAATAATTGAGCAAAATATTCTGATAAGAATAAAACGGCCAACATTATTAATGTAAAGCGAAAGAATGGGCATATTGCGTTGAAGCCGGCCTTTGCTAAGGCGAACTGAGCTCCGCCATTATGCGCTTCCTGAACTCCTTTAAGTCTCGCTTGCGAATCCTCCCCGCGCTCGCCGGCACATGGCCGCCCGCGCCCGCGCCCTCCAAGCCCTTTACGGCATTCTCCAGCAAGTCATTCGTCTTCACCCTGAAGTCCTGCCTCCTCGCCGAAAAGTACAGGTGCCTGCCGCCCTTGTCCTGCACAACAATTACGGTTTTGTCAGGGAAATAATCGTTGCTTACTTTGTTAATCAAAGCGGATTTTATGTTGCTCTTCGCCTTGAACTCGAACCATACAAGCCCCTGCGAATCAAAGACCTTCCTTTCCTTTTTGAACTGCCTGAGAAGCTTATCGAGCTGGGAGTTCAGCTTCGCAACATAAGATGAAAAACCGGAATTGATTATCTGGCTCGGGTGGGATGAAGCCGCCATAAGCAGCATGAGCTTCTGGAGCTTTGCGGGCGCGAGGGTTTCAACCGCAGAAATTATTTCATTAATCTTCCAGAATTCATCAATGCTTGAATTGATTTCCGAGGCTGCGCCTTCGGCAAACTCGCGCCATTGCTCGAGCTGGTTGTCGCCCATGAGCCCGACGCACGCTGTCCATGAATGCTGCCACAGCTTCACGTGCCTTGAAAAAAGGTCGAAAGCGAATTTTGCGGTCGGGTACTGGCTTGGCTCGACATCGGAAACAAGCTGCGGCTTTATCACAATTGTTTTTTTGAACTTGGCGCTGCCGTAATCCTTGTGGTGGTCGATGACAAGGATGCCTTGCACAATCTTCTCGGCTTTGGAAACGCAATCCGGGCTCTGGTCGAGCGCGGAGTCAACAACTATGAGCTTGTTGATTTTTTTCTTTTTCAATAATGCAATGGATTTTGGCAGGATTTCGGTTGTCTTGAACGGCTGGGTAATGACAAGGTCGGGGGTTTTGCCGCGCAGCAGCTTGACCGCATTGTAAGCGATGGCGCCGCTAGAAATCCCGTCGGCATCGAGGTCGTGCAGGAGAGCGATTTTGTCCTGCGGAGAAATGGATTTGATGAATGAATCGAATTCTGAAAGTTTTGGGCCGCTGAGCATCAGGGAATAATTATCCCAAATGCCTTTAAATAGAATCCCGCAACCATGTATGCAATGCCATACGAGCACGTGAACAGCAGGGGGATAAAGTACCATTTGAACTCGGCGCTCGGCGGGCGCAACGGCAAAACAATTTTTTTCTTCTCGAAGGAGCCGAGGAGCCCGTGCGAGCTGCCGGCAGGCTATGTTATTGCAGAAAACCCGCTCACGAAATTGCCGATACTCAAGAAAAAATGAATTATGGAAGATAATGAATGCCGGGCCATTAGCGGCAAAATGGGGCGGAAAAAATAATGCAGGGGGCACATTAGTTATTTATTTGGGCCTCGGGTTACTTTTATAT
Source organism: uncultured archaeon (assembly GCA_964372565.1). Lineage (GTDB taxonomy): Archaea > Iainarchaeota > Iainarchaeia > Iainarchaeales > Iainarchaeaceae > UBA10205. Next base: position 1,729 of record CAYJRH010000061.1, on the reverse strand, counting down.
AGTTTTTTGCCCACTAATAGCATTAGTGGTTTTTGATGTACCAGAAAACTGTCGAGAAAGGGGTTCGCCCAAAGAATAAGCGGGCGTTTTCTAAGGCTATTTCAGATATAGTAGAGGCCCAAAAGGACCCTGAGTTCAGGAAGTATGTTCGGGCTTTTGTAAAGCACCATACGGGTTCAAAGTAGCTTCTCTAATTGTTTAATTGAATAGAATGCAGGCATCCTGAGCCCATTTTGAATATTGACTTTATTGTAAGCCTCTGTTGCCTTTTTGGAAAACATGGAGTGTTCATCTTCTGAAACCAACACGTCAAGGCGATTGAGGCTCGCGCAGGCGACTATCAGAAAATCATTTTTGAGCTTGCTTTTGGAGATACCGCCAAAATAATTTGCGAGGTATTCATCCCTTAGGGCCTCAACCAGCCTGGTGAGTTCAAGATAATGCCCTTCAGTCAGCGCATCATAAGAATTCAGCAGCACATTCCTGAATTTAACCCCCCTTTTCACCAGATTCTTCGGGGTATCACGAAGCTCTTTCCTTACAACAGAAAAGCCGTAAATGATAACATTTTCAGAATCGCTGATTTTGGCAAGGATTAGAGGAGGCGCTTCCTCGGACAAAACCCCATAAACATTAGGGTCCATCAAGACTCGCAAAGGTTGGCTCATGCCACAAATTCAACTGCGTCAGGGTTGAATAGCATAAACTTTTCAATCGAACAACCATCAAACTTCCGGCCTACAACCTTGAACTCATCGGGCGAACCTTACGGGGTTGGCTGGTTTTAAAACTGACTACATTTCTACACCGCCCCTGAGAAGTATATGTTTAAGATAAGGTTTGGCAGCAGGTATATCATGAAAGATAAAAAAACTAACATGCCTGTTTCCTTGCCAATAGTCTTGAGCAGGGAAGGAAAATGGTATGTGGCCGCGTGCCCGCTGCTTGACATAGCAACTCAGGGAAAAACTGAGAAAGAGGTGCGCGAAAACATGGAAGAGCTGATTAACGAGTACTTTGGAGACCCAGACACGCCAAAACCCTCATTCAACGACATGATTTCAACATCAGTTTCAGTGATAAACATGCCAGTGAACGTGAGGGTTCAAAATGGGAAAGCTGCACCAGCTAAAACAGAATGAAGTCATAAAAATACTCGAATCAAACGGCTTCACCCAGACACGCTCAAGCAAGCACATCACGTTCAAAAGAACCGATGCCAGCGGAAACGTCCTGACAACATGGGTTCCACACCACAAGGAAGTGAGCGTGTTCGTAATACAATACATCATAAAGCAGACTGGCAAACCGAGAGAAGAGTTCTACTGAAAATTCCAGGAATGCTTTCTGTCGAGAACAAGTCAAGGCAGCCAACCGAAATTTGACTTCAAATTTTTTTCCCTGATTTGCTTCAATTCCGCCAATTTAGCCGCAGAATATTTTGGATGCAATTTTCTCATAAACTTGGCACTCGTAGTTCTTGAAATAAAAGCCTGTTTACTTTCGCCGGGGTTGGGAAAAATAGACCATTGAGGGTCTGCAGTTAATTTTGACCAACGCTTAAGCGACCTGTAAAAACCAGACTTTTTCTGGTGACTAACCGGCGCTCCGTGCAGAAAATGCTTTTTCATAACAAGTAATACACATCTTCTGAACTTAAAGATTCCCTGGCAGAATTCTGGCTGACCCCGAATATAAACTGGGGATACAATAAGTTGCCATTGTATGG
>CAYJRH010000060.1:2766-6151 GCA_964372565.1 uncultured archaeon | reverse complement strand
TTCCGTTCACGGGTGTGTTGTGAGACCCCGCGGGCTTCAGCCCGCGGTGCTCAGAAACCCCCCAGGGCTTCATCAAAAGAGGCCAATAACACGATAATTCCATTTATTCTTTATAAAGAGCATTCCGGCCATGTAAAGAGGTTTTTTGTTCAGGCGTGTTTTTTTGGGCCTTTGGTCTTTGCCGTTTTTGCCTTCGTTCTTGACCGTTGGTGGAGCGTTTTAAAATACGAACTATTTATTTTCTATTTACAATGCAGGAACAAGGGAATTTTTGAAACCGTTGCTAACACCCGGAATTTTGCGGCATGTTAACCCGATCTTTGCTTCACTTTATTTTCCTGTGCAGGAACTTCCTCGAACCCTTCCCAGAATAATCGGCAACCTTGTGCCCGCTTCCCTTCACAATGTATTTGTAGCTCAGGAGCGCCTCTGCCCCGCTCGGCCCCCGCGCATGGATTTTGCCTGTCGAGATGCCGACCTCGGCGCCCTTGCCGTAGCGGAAACCGTCCGCGAAGCGGGTGGAAGCGTTCCACATCACGCTCGCGGAATCAACCTCTGCAAGGAATTTTTTAGCAGCGGCCGTGTCCTCGGTGATTATACCGTCGGTGTGCTTCGAGCCGAAAGAATTGATGTGCCTGATCGCTTCCGAAACACTGCCGACAACTTTTATCGAAAGTATGAGGTCGTTGTACTCTGCCGCCCAGTCCTTTGCAGAGGCTTTCTTCACCCTAAAACCTGCTTTGGACAAAATTCTTCGGCTTTGGGGGTCGCATCTCAGCTCGACAGCGCCTCCGAACCTGGCAGCCATCAGCGGCAGGAACTTTGCCGCAGCATTTTTGTGCACGAGCAGAGTCTCCATGGCGTTGCACACGGCAGGGTACTGGCATTTCGCGTCGAAACAAACCTCGGCTGCCTTTTTCAAATCTGCCTTTGCGTCAACATACTCGTGGCAAACCCCTTCAGCGTGCCCGAGAACCGGTATTGTGGAGTTCTGCCGGATGAAATTCACGAGCGCTTTGCTTCCCCTCGGTATAATGAGGTCAATGTACTGTGAGAGCGAAATGAGCCGCCTGACAGCGCTTCTGGATTCGACAAGCTGGATTGCATTCTGAGGAAGCTTTGCGCCTTTCACCGCTGACCTTATGGTTTTTGCGAGCTCCCTGTTTGTCCGCAAGGCTTCGGAACCGCCCTTCAATAAGGCGGCGTTCCCTGTCTTTACTGAAAGGCAGCTTATCTGCACGAACGCGTCGGGGCGCGCCTCAAAAATCGCGCAAATGACTCCTATGGGGGCGGAAACCTGCTCGAGGAGAAGCCCCTTGTCTAGCTCCATCGCTGAAATCCGCCTGCCGACCATCTCGGGTTGGCGGAGCACTCCTTCAACCTCATGCACAATTTCGGAGAACTTTGAATCCGAAAGCTCCAGCCTCTTAAGTAGCGCTGGGGCAACACCTGATTTCGAAGCGTTGCGCACATCCACTAAGTTTGCCGCAAGAATCCTTGATTTGTTCCTTTTCAGGCCGGAAATGATTTTTTTCAGGGCTGCGTTCCTTGATGCCCCCGAAGAAAACGACATTTTTAGGCCTGCTTCCTTTGCTTGGGCCGCCTTCCGCACCGCGTTCTCCTGCATCAGTTTCCCTCCGCGAAAAAGGAACCCGAACAATTGCCCTCAAAAACATCAATGACAGCGTTCTGCCGCGCCTTGCATACGGCAACGCTCACGCCTGCGGCGAGCGCCTTCTTCGCCGCCATTATTTTGGAGTTCATCCCGCCCAGCCCATAATCCGACTTGCTGCCGACGACAACTTCCTTCGAGAGGAGATGCTTGAGCCCTCGGATTTTCTCCGCCTTGTCGCTGTCCTTGGGGTTCTCCGTGAAAATCCCGTCGACATCTGTAAGGAGGACAAGGAGGTCTGCATTGAAATGCGCCGCGAGGATAGCCGCAAGCCCGTCGTTGTCCGAGAACTGCTTCTCTGCTGTGAGCGCCTCGGCCGAAACAACGTCATTCTCGTTCACAATGGGAATGACGCCGAGGCTGAAAAGCTTTTCTATGGTGCCTGTAAGGCTGGCAATGGATTCCTTCTTGGCGATGTTGTCATGCGTGAGCAGCACCTGCGCAATGGTTTGCCTGTTGGAGCCGAATGCCTCCTCGTAATGATTCATGAGCCCGCTTTGGCCTATTGCGGCCATGGCCTGCCGCATTTTCGTGTCCTTCGGGAAGCCTATGCCGAGCTTCTCGATCCCGAACCCGATTGCGCCGCTCGTGACGAGAATGACATCCGCACCCGAATTCCTGATGAGCGAAAGCTGCCGCGCCAACTCCGAAATGACCGGGCGGCTTATCCTGCCGTTCTCCATCATTGCGTTGGTGCCAATCTTGACGACAACGCGCCTGAATTTCCGGTCAGACATTTTTGCCCATCTCCTCCGACCTTTTCCTTGCAGCGGAAACTGTTTCATTCACAATCCGCCTGAACTCGCCTGATTCGAGGATTTTCCTTCCCGCAACGGTTGTCCCATTCGGCGAAGAAACCATTTCGATGACTTCCTCGGGCGAAAGCCTGAGTTCGGCCATGAGCTTCGCTGTGCCCAGAACGGTTCCAAGCGCCAAATCAAAAGCGCCCTTTTCGCCGAGGCCGTTTGCCTTCCCCGCTTCGGCGAGCGCGCGGATGAAATATGCGGTGAACGCCGGGCCGCTGCCGCTCAAGCCTGTGACAGCGTCGAAATGCGCTTCATCCATTTCAACCGCCCTGCCGAAAGAGGAGAGCAGCGCATCAACTTCCTTCCTGCCTTTCACGCCCATATTTTTGGCCGCGTAAACATTCATCGAGGAGGAAGCGAGCGCAGAGATGTTCGGCATCACTCGCACAACCTTTTTTTGGCCGATGATTTTCTCGATTGAATTGATTGTTTTGCCGGCCGCAATTGAAACTATAATTTGGTTTTTAACGGCGGGCTTTATCTCGGCAAGCACGGCTTCGATGGCCTTCGGCTTGACGCAGAGGAAAATGAAATCGGATTTCTCCGCAACCTCTGAATTGGATTTGGCGACTTTTAGCCCTGCCTTGCGCGCCAAAACCAGATTTTCGGCGCCGGAATCGTTGCATAAAACCCGGTTCGCCCTGTTTTTGGACAGCGCCCTTGCGATGGCGGAACCCATCCTGCCGAAACCGATGATGCCGATTTTCATGCGACGCACCTTTTGGAGAAAAAATTTGGATAAGTAAAACGAGCAGGCGCAATTGCCTTATGCCCCGTTCCAGACGGGGCGACATCTGCTCCCTTCCGACGAGCAGGCCGGATGCGGAAGTAAATCCCTTCTCATAGCAATAACCTAACCCTGATTCTGTTTAAAATGGAGTGCGGAGGGCAGGATTCGAACCTGCGA
>CAYJRH010000060.1:0-2666 GCA_964372565.1 uncultured archaeon | reverse complement strand
GCCAGCCACTTCGCCAGCTTCCGCGCGGCCTGGGCGCGGTGGGAGATGCGGTTCTTCTCCGCAAGCGGAATGTCGACCAGCGCCTTGGAATAGCCTTGGGGGATGAAGAGCTTCTCGTAAGGCAGGCGGTCTTTCTGCAGGGAAACCGCCCGCGTGAGGAGACGCCCTTTCAGCGAGCCCGAAAAAGTCTTGCAAACCCTGCCGTCAAAATAGCAAATCGCGGTCCCGAAGTGCGCGCGCTTGTCCTTCACGCGCCTTATGAGCGCGAGCAGGCCTTCGAAGCCTATTCCAAGGTAGATGCGCTTTGCGAGGATGCCCGGGAAATCATTATAGGCATCAAAGTAAACTCCGGTATCCTCGGCAATGACTGGCTTCTTAAGCTTGGCAAACGCCTGCATTGCCTTCGAGCACGCGATTTCCTCGAGCGAGCCCGAGTCAGGCTCGATTAATTTCAGCGGGCGCTGCGTGAGCTTCACGCCCGATTCAGAGAGGATGGCGGAGATTTCCTCGACCTTGTGCTTATTGGTTGTGGCAATGAAAAGCTGCATCCCGGCACCTCGGCTACTTGCCGTCAACGAGCTGGATAAATGAGAGCTTGAGGCTGAAACCGGCGCGCGCCCTTGCCCGGACAACCGTGCCCTGCAAAGGTGGCTTGTCGAACGTGAAAATGTTCATCTTCCCGTAAAGCTCGCCGTAGCTGAGCTTGAAATTGCCCGAAACCCGCATTATGCGCGCGTCCTTTGCGACCTTGGACTGGTAGGAACTGCGCTCGAAGTAGTTCACGGCGACCTCCTTCATCAGGCCTTCGGCTTCCTCGACATTGGCCTCGGCGACATTGTGCTCCTGCATCGCGGATTTTATCCCGTCAATGATGTTGTCGTCCTCGTCGAAAATCAGCTCAATCTGCTTCTTCACGCCCTTCTTGCTGAAGAGGTGCGCGTCAATGTGCGGCATGTGAGAAATACACTCTGGGGGTTTTAAAAAACAATCCTGTGCCGATTGCACGGAACAAGAAGATTTTTAAGCTGCTGAAACCCCAATTGCTGCATGGATGATTTATTCGGGCTGGCGGGGCTGGGCCTGATTGTAATTGCGTGGATTCCTGGGATCGCGGAAACGATCCGCACGAAAAAGGCCGGCATGAAAAAGGAGTTCATGGCAATTTATTTCCTTGGCTCGGCGAGCCTCGCTTATTACGGGTGGCAGCTCGGCGCCATGCCATTTGTGGCGCTGAACGGGCTCGCGGCGCTGGTGCCGCTTGTCCACGCGTATTATTACATTCGCGGCAAAAAATAATGGATTCGGCAATCGGCGCTTGATAGCCTTTAAATAGTTTCCGTAATCCCTTTGTAACATGGCCAAAAGCGAATATGACGCGGTCATTGTCGGGGGCGGGCCGGCGGGCAGCTCCGCCGCGCTTTTCCTTGCGAAGAGCGGCGTGAAGAATGTCCTCATTGTAGATAAGGCAAAATTCCCGCGCGACAAAATCTGCGGCGACGCGTTCTCGGGCAAGAGCATGGGGATCGCACGGGAACTTGGGATTGTCTCTGATTATGAAAATCCCCCGCACGAGCCCGTGTACGGCGTGCTTTTCAGCAGCCCGAAGGGAACGCTTGTAGACATCCCGTTTCCGGGAGCCGAGGACAGGAAGAAGGCGAAGCCGGGTTTCTGCATGAGGAGAATCGACACAGACAACGTGCTGTTCCAGAACGCGAAGAAGCGGGTTGACACGCTCGAGGAATTCACGATCTCAGACCTTTTAATTGAAGGCGGCTATGTGAAGGGAGTGAAAGGCAGGCAGAAGGACGGGACAGTGCTTGAAATAAGGGCAAAGGTGGTTGTCGGCGCGGACGGAACAAGCAGCGTTGTCGCACAGAAAGCCGGGGTCGGCGCTTCGCCTCCGGAGCACCAGGTAATTGCCACACGCGGATACTACAAAGGCGTCACAGGAATGACGGGGAACATTGAACTGCATTTTGTTGACGAGGTCATGCCAGGGTATTTCTGGATTTTCCCGCTCGACAACGGCTGGGCAAACGTCGGGCTTGGCGTGCTCACGAGCGAGAAGCAGAAGAGGAAAATGAACCTCAAGGAACTGCAGGAACAAATCCTTGCGAACAACGCCATGTTCAGGGAGAGGTTCAAGGAAGCGAAGATTGATGAGCAGGGCATTAAAGTGTGGACACTGCCTCTCGGCTCGGGAGAGAACCACAGGAAGAACCACGGCAACGGATGGATACTTGCGGGGGATGCGGCATCGCTCATAGACCCTTTTTCAGGGGAAGGCGTGGGCAACGCAATGACTTCAGGGAAGTTCGCCGCGAAGGCGATTGCGAACGCGCTAAAAACCGGCGACTTTTCCGAGAAAGCGTTTGACGGTTATGATTCGGAGCTCTGGGCCGCAATCGGGCCTGAGCTGAACACTTCACTTAATTTGCAGAAAATCGGGAAAATCAAGTGGCTGCTCAACCTCGTGATAGACAAGGCGGCGACAAAGCCGAAGGTGAAGGAAGCGATTTCTGGAATGCTCGCGAACGAAGAGGCGAAGAAGAGCCTCATCTCGCCGCTCGGGATGCTGAAGCTGATACTGTCTTAGCCGATAATGCGGCGAACAATAAGTTTAATTGCCTCACCCATCAAATTTGTTGCAGGCGATGATGAGGTTA
>CAYJRH010000059.1:0-6192 GCA_964372565.1 uncultured archaeon | reverse complement strand
TGCAACGGCATATTTATATGGGCAAAAACCGAATCATTTAGAACCACTGGATGGTTTTTGCGATATGAACGAAATTTCCGCATCTGTTCTCAACGCCGATTTCTCCAAGCGCGCGAAGTGGCTGCCTGAACTCGAAAAGGCGCGCGTTGACAGGCTTCATTGGGATTTCATGGACAACAAATACGTGCCGAACACGGGCATCGACTCCGTGCTCATGCAGGAGATGAGGCCGAAAACGAAAATCTTCTTTGAATCCCACTTAATGGTTTTCAGGCCGGAAACTCACCTCAAAAAACTCGCCGAATCGGGGAGCCAGCTCGCAATTTTCCACGTTGAAACTGTTGAGAAGCCGCGGAGCGCCATAAACCGAATCCACAGCCTCGGCATGGAGGCCGGAATATGCGTGAACAACAAAACCCCTGCGGACAAAATCCTGCCCTATCTCGGAAAAGTCGAGCTTGCGCTTGTGATGAGCGTGGAGGCCGGCTTTGGCGGGCAGAAGTTCAACCATGCAGCGCTCGAGAAGATATCCGTGCTGAGGAAAAAAATCGACGCTGAAGGGTTCCCATGCCTCATTGAGGTTGATGGCGGAATCGACGCGGAAACCGGCGCGAAGTGCGTGAAGGCGGGGGCCGACATACTCGCCGCAGGGACTTTCATATTCGGCCACCCGAAAGGCATAGCCGAAGCAGCGAGGGAGCTAAGGGGAAAATAGGGGGAAAACTTCTTGAGCAAAACAGGCAGAAGGGTTTTTGGGAGAGTGCGCAGGGCAGTGAAGCGCGCCGCTGAATTCGCCGCCAGACCTTTCCCGGATTTATTTGCGTCCAAAGTGCCTGCAGAATTCCAGTCAATCGCGCTCGCCCCGAACTACAGGAATTTTGTGAACTACGCTAGGCACATCAAGGCGAATGGGGGGCATTTTGGCCACGGAGAAACACCTGCCCAGTGGGTTAGGGGAATAGAAAAAATGGCTGCGGAGCGCGGGCTGAGCGTCGAGGAAAGGGAACGGCACGCAAGACCCGTTATTACCCTCCTCAACAAGGCAGAAGCGAATGCGCTGACGCTGCTCGCCCCAATCAAGGAGAGCCTTGTTGAAAGAATCAACGAATACAAAATCAAGCTAAGGGCGGAAATAAAGGGTCGCCATCTCCACATAGAACTGCTGAAGAAAATGTTCCACGACTTTTATTTAAAGCCGCTGCACCACGGCTGCACCGTCGAGGAACTGCTCAGAAATTTCCCCGGCGGGGAAATCGTACAGTACAGGGACAAGATGACTGTCGGGGGCAATCTAATCAGCTACGCTGTGCGCCAGGTCAAGGGCAATTCAATACCAATCCACAAGAACTGGGTCGGCGAGTATGACGACCTCGTTGCGGCGAGCACTGCACTGGAAAGCATACGCGTGGCAAGAGAAAGGCTGGCGATGCTTGCGCGGGCAGAATGACTGTGAAAATCGCATGGGGCGAGAGTCTCGGCCTTATGAGAAACCTTGCAACCTAGCTGGAACTGCTGACGCAGGGGACGAGATTCGAACTCGCGCCCCCTTTCGGAGACCCGCTCTCGAGGCGGGCGCATTGGACCACTCTGCCACCCCTGCGCGCAGTAAAAAATGGGTAGCGAATGGTTAAAAGCTTGGCTGAAACGAATTCAAAGGTCAAATGCCGCAGCTCTCAAGGCCGCGCTTTTGCAGGTACTTCTGGTGGTAATCCTCGGCCTTCCAGAACTTCTGCGCAGGGGCAATTTCTGTCACTATCGGCCTTCCGCCCCACTTTCCTGATTCGGAAGCGGCTATCTTCGACTTCTGCGCGAGCTTTTCCTGCTCCGGCGTATGAAAGAAAATAACGGAGCGGTATTGCGTGCCGATGTCGGGGCCCTGCCTGTTCAATGTTGTGGGGTTGTGGTTGGCCCAGAAAAGCCCGAGAAGCTTATCATAAGGGATTTTCTTCGGGTCGAACTTGACCTGAACAACCTCAGCGTGGCCGGTTTCGTCGGTGCAAACATCCTCATAAGCCGGGTTCTCCTTTTGCCCGCCCATGTAGCCCGCGGCGGTTTCAATCACTCCTGGCGTTTTGCGGAACAGTTCCTCAACGCCCCAGAAGCACCCCGCGCCGAAGGTGGCGGTTTCAACAGAGCCCATGTCAGCGCCTTTTGCGGCTTTTCTTTTCGCGGCAGTAGTGGCTGCGACGGCGGCGGCCAATCCAGTTTTCATGCAACATGCACCTCGTTATTAAATAAACGCGGAGACAGCATATAAAATTATGCGGGAGTTAATAAAAAGCAAAATCAGGCGCCGCGGTCACATGAACAGCGGCAGCAGAACAAGAGTGAGCGTCCCGAGGAGCTTCACAAGCACGTGCAATGAAGGCCCTGCGGTGTCCTTAAGCGGGTCGCCGACAGTGTCGCCTGTGACAGATGCCTTGTGGGCTTCCGAGCCCCTTCCGCCATAATGGCCTTCCTCAATGTGCTTCTTTGCGTTGTCCATCGCGCCGCCCGCGTTGTTCATGAAGAGCGCCATGAGTATTCCTGTAATTGTGCCGACCATGAGAAAGCCGCCAAGCACTTCGGGGCCGAAAAGCATCCCGACCGCAACGGTTGTTGCGACAACAAGCGCGCCCGGAAGAACCATTTCCTCGAGCGACGCCTGCACGCAGATGTCAACGCACTTCGCATAATCCGGCTTTGCCTTCCGCTTCATTATGCCCGGAATTTCCTTGTACTGCCTCCTCACCTCATTGATAATGGAGTAAGCGGTCCTTCCGACGGCCTTGATTGCAATGGAACTGAACAGGAACACGAGCCCTGCGCCAAGCATTGCGCCGACGAACACATTGACCTTAGAAATGTCGATTGCGGTGAGCTTAGCGTCAACCATGAACGCCGAGAACAGCAGGAACGCCGCGAGGCCGGCAGAGCCGACTGCGTAACCCTTAGTAAGCGCTTTGGTGGTGTTGCCGACTGCATCAAGCCTGTCGGTAATCCTCCTGATTTTCTCGGGCTGCCTCGACATTTCAACAATGCCGCCGGCATTATCGGTAATGGGGCCGAAGGTGTCCATGGCAAGTATGAACGCGGCGGTTGAAAGCATGCCCATTGTGGCAACCGCGGTTCCGAAGAGGCCTCCGCTCGGGATTCCGCTCATCTCGCCGAGCGTAAAAGACAATATCAGCGCTGCGCCGAGCACGACAACGGGAGCGGCGATGCACTCAAGGCCCACTGCGAAGCCGGCAATGATGTTTGTTGCGTGGCCTGTCTGCGATGCGTCTGCAATGGACTTGACCGGAGCGTAGCCCCTCTCGGTGTAATACACCGTTATCCAGACAAACAGGATTGAGGTCGCGATGCCAATGAGGCCCGTAAAGAAAAAATAAAGGCTGTTGAGGAGGTAATGGGTAACAACAAAAAAGCCAAGCGCTGCGAGAGCCGCGGTAAGGTAGTAGCCCCTATTGAGTGATTTCATTGGGTCCTCGTCGCCCTTGACGCTTACGCTCATGATGCCGATTACCGAAGCGATAAGACCGACTGCCCTTGCGACAAGCGGGAACAGTATTCCATTGAGGCCGAATGCAGGGTAGAGCGCCACCCCGAGTATCATTGCGCCGATGTTTTCCGCGGCGGTTGATTCGAACAAGTCTGCTCCCCTTCCGGCGCAATCCCCGACATTGTCCCCGACAAGGTCTGCAATGACCGCGGGGTTCCTCGGGTCGTCCTCGGGGATGCCTTTCTCAATCTTGCCGACAAGGTCGGCCCCCACATCCGCGGCTTTGGTATAAATCCCGCCGCCCAGCTGCGCAAATAGCGCGACAAAGCTCGCGCCGAACCCGAAACCTACAATCGCGAACGGCACTTCCTGTGGAGTGAGGCTGAAGAACGAGTTGTACACGACGTACATCATCGTAACGCCGATCAGCGACATCGCCACAATCATAATGGCCGAAACGGCGCCGGCGCGAAGCGCGATTTTGAGCGCCTCGTCAGTGCTCCTCGTTGCGGCTGAAGCGACCCTTATGTTGGCCCTCACGGAAATCCACATCCCGATTATGCCGGCAAGCCCCGAGCAAAATGCACCGAAAACGAACGCAATCGAGGTTTCAATGCCGATTTTGGCGTTGCCCGTGAAGTAATAGGCCAAAAACATCAGGACTGCGAGCGCCAAAGAGAGGCCCGCGATTGTTGTGTACTGCCTCTTCACAAACGCGTTTGCGCCTTCCTTTATCGCGTCGCTGATATCGCGCATCGCCGCGTTGCCGGTGTCCTTCCCAAGGACCCACTTCGTGAGAAGGTAGGCAACAACAATGCCGCCGGCGGAAATCGCGGCGACAATAGAAATCAAATCAGACATCTAGCATTTTTTCCGAGGATGGTTATAAATACCTTGCGGTGATTGCCTGGGCAGACGCGAATTTTTGCGCAAGATGGCGGGCAGCTCCTCCACGGGGAGGACGCGGTTCCGTGTGCGCCACTTTTAAAGCAATATGGGTGGAGCTTAATATGAATGAAAAAAATTGTTGCAGCCCTGGTGCTCTCACTCATCCTCGCAGGATGCGCACAGCAGCCGCAGCAGCCGACTGGCCAGATTACAGGCACCGTGCCTGCAACAGAGGCGGCAAATGTAACGGAGGCGGTGAGCATGCCTGTTGTTGAGAACGGGGATTCAATAAAAACCGAATATGCCGGGTCGTTTGAAGACGGCACAATTTTCGACAAAAGCGAGGGGCGCGGCCCGCTCGAGTTCGTTGTTGGGGCAGGGCAGATGATAAAAGGCTTTGACGAGGCCGTTGTCGGGATGAAACTGAACGAGGAAAAGAACGTTTCCATTGCACCGGAAAAGGCGTATGGCGCCGTGAGTGAGGATGCGTTCAAGTGGGTTCCGAAAAGCCAGATGCCCCCGGATGTTAATGTTGTAATCGGGACAAAGCTGATGACTTCAAGCGGCATGCCGGTCGAGGTTGTTGATGTGAACGCCGATTCCGTGAAGGTTAATTTCAACCACCCGCTCGCAGGGAAAACGCTCAAATTCTGGATAAAAGTCGTTTCAGTCCAGAAAGCCAAGAAATAAAACGGCTTCCGCCCCATAAAATATCGCGGTGGAAAAATGGACGAAGACTGCCTGTTCTGCAAAATAGCTAAAGGGGAAATACCGTCGAAGAAACTGTACGAAGACGAGCACTCCTTCAGCTTCCTTGACATTTACCCTGCCGGCCGGGGGCACGCCCTCATAATCCCGAAAAGCCATTATGTGACGCTGCTCGACATCCCTGAAATGGAACTGAAGGAGCTCATAAGGATTGTGCAGAAAATCGGCGCGGCCGCGATGAAGGCCACAAATGCCGAAGGGTTCAATGTGCTGCAGAACAACCGCGAGGCAGCAGGGCAAGTGATACAGCACCTGCACTTCCACGTGGTGCCGCGGTTCAAAAATGACGGCCTCAAATTCCAGTTGGGCTCGAGAAAGGCCGAAGAGGCCGAGCTAGCGGAATGGGAAAAGCGCTTCAAAAAACACATCTGATTTTCGCGCGGCAACATGAAGCTGAATCTACGTGGGGCGGGAATCACTCGCGGTAAACCGGCGGCACGCCAAAAAATTTGGCGATTTTTTCGGCCTCTGATTTCGTGAAGTGCCCGAATTTCACGCCGGCGTATTTTGGAGAGTGTTCGACGAGGCTGCTGACAACCTCCGTAGTACTGTAAATGACCGGGTATGTGATTTCCTCGCGGTTCCTGAAGATGAAATACACGAGGTAAAAGAAATCGGCTTTCTCCGCTAAAAAATCATAGAAAACTTTGGTGTATTCTATTGATTTGAGCTCGGATTTGACGGTTTCCTTCTCGCGCAAAAAGAAAAGGTTCGGCCTGCGCCTCACGGCAACGGAGCGCTCGAGCGTGAAAACGCCGTTTGAATATTCGATTTTAACCGCTGAAAAAAGGTCCTTGAAAAACACGAAAACGACCACGAGGAGGAGCAGGAAGAACAGGATGGAGAAAAAAAAGAAAAAGAAATTCGTCCAGGTGCTGAAGGCAGAATAAGAGAGGCGGATCGCCGCGCCCACGGTGAGGTAAAGCATGACCGTGAACATTATGCCCGCAAGGGATGAGACAAAGCCTGTGAGGTAGGATTGCCTCGAAACCCAGGTTTTTTTCCCTCTGCCGGCCTCGAAATATGACTGCCAGAAAAAGTCGCGCCTGAGGTAC
>CAYJRH010000058.1:0-6390 GCA_964372565.1 uncultured archaeon | reverse complement strand
AGTTCTCTTTCTTTTTCCCGGGGGTTTTTGCCCTCTTTCTTTTTCGCCAGCGTTTTTCTTTCTCCGCAGGAGAAAGAAAAAGGCTGTTTTATATATGGCAAAACCTGTATAATAAACAGCTATTTTTCGCGGTGGCTGCGTGGTTGAAGAGGTCAACGAGTACAAGGGGCAAAAGGTCGAATCCTATTACAGGACGACAATCTGCGAGGGCTTTCCGTTCTACTTTTATGACGTGTCAGAGCCGGAGCTTTCCGGTGACGAAGCATCGATTGTTGAAGCCCTTACCGGAGTAATTGTCGGCAGGATAGGCGCTGATGAGCTCGATTCGCGCTACGGCAGGCTTTTTTCGAAGGATTTTGTCGGCCAGTTCAAGGAACTCATAATAAAGCCCGTTACCTATGCCGAAGGGCTTGAATATCTGATGCGCATATCCGAAGTGGACTCGGTTAAGCTCGCCGCGGTTTCGCTCCTGAAGCAGTTTTTCCCCGATATCCAGAACCCCATCATGCTCGCTGAGCTCATTCTGGACGAATCCATAGGCTACGGAAGGATTTCCCCGCTCGTAAGCGACGACAGCCTTGAGGAAATCATGGTGAATGGCTATGACAGGAGCGTGTTTGTTTTCCACAGGAAATACGGGCACTGCCGCACAAACATAGATTTTTCGGGCAAGAAGGATCTGGATGACCTGCTGCTTAAAATCGCGCGCTCTGTCGGCAAGACAATTGATTCCGACCACCCGCTCCTTGATGCGCGCCTCCCTGACGGCAACAGGGCAAACGCGACTTTCTCTTACGTTACGCCTTTCGGGCCTTCCCTCACAATAAGGAAGTTCACGGCATCGCCCCTCACGATAATCGACCTTATCCAGAACAACACGATGTCGTCGGAGCTTGCCGCCTTCCTTTGGGTGATGGTCGAGGGCATGGGAGTGGAGCCGATGAACATAATAATAACCGGCGGCTCAAGCTCCGGAAAGACAACCACCCTGAATTCGCTTTCCGTGTTCATGCGCTTCTCGGAGAGGGTCATTTCAATCGAGGACACCCTCGAGCTCCAACTGGGGAATAGGGGCAACTGGGTCCAGATGGAAACAAGGCCTAGGTTCAAGGGGCAGGAAGGCGTGAGCATGAACGACCTTTTGAAGAACGCCCTCAGGATGAGGCCTGACAGGCTGATTGTGGGCGAGGTCCGCGGCCCCGAGGCCCAGACCCTGTTTGTCGCCATGGATATCGGGCACAAGGGAATCCTCGGCACGCTCCACAGCAATTCGGCAAAGGAGATGCTCCTCAGGCTCAAGTCCGCGCCGATGAGCGTTCCGGACGAGCTTGTGCCGCTGCTCAACCTCGTGATAACCCAGTACAGGATTTTCATTAAGGGCAGGGGCTGGGTAAGGAGGGTGCTCTCCGTAACAGAGCTAAGCTCGATGGAGAGGCAGGCGCTTGTCTCCGACATTTACGCATGGGACGGAAGGACCGACAATGTCGGCCGCACAGATGTGCCCATGAGGATAATCGAGGTTCTTGCGAACAAGGCCCTCAAGACAAAGAAGGACGTGGAGAAGGAAATTTTTGTGAGGAAAAAAATCCTGGACTGGATGGTGTTCCACGGCATGCGCGCGCTCAAGGACGTGGAGCTGATTATCCAGCAATATTATTACGACCCCGACGGCCTGCTCAGGAGAGTGCTTGCCGAGAACCGCGACGCGCAGCTGTAGGCAGGGCCTTTTGGCGAAAGCTTCGACTCCATCAGGCAGAATTCCCCGACCCAAATTTTTTCAGAAAGCCTGTTTTTTGAAATGGCATCAGCCGCCATCTCAAAGGCTTTTTTCCCCGCATCCCTGTTCCGGCAAAGCGTGACATGCGCGTGGAACTTCCCGCCCTCAATTCCGAGCGCGCCCGAAATTTGTGATGCCAGCGACTCAATTTCCTTTTCTCCTTCCTTCACCCCGAGCCACATCACCCTTCCGCCGAACGAGCCAACGCCGGAGAGCTCCGCGCCGAACCCCTTGAACCTGATTTTGGAAAGTTTTTCCTTCACTTCCCCAAAACGCTTTTCATCGCATTCGCCGATAAAGCAAATAGTGATGTGGAGGTTCCGCTCCTCCACGCGCTTGAAACCCCCGGCCGGGATTTTTTTGACGAGCGTTCCGTAAATCTTTTTTTTGGTTTCTTCGGGGAGCGTGATTGCGACAAACAGCCTCATTTTTTTCACCGTTCCGGCACAAGCAATCCTGCGCGAAGCCCTTCATTTCAGGGCTTTCCTGAATTCCTTCTCCAGCCTTTCAAGCCTCGCGTAATTTTTCCGCAGCATCAAATTGGCCCTCGGCAAAATTGTGCGCAGGTAATTTTCTCCGATGGCGCTTTTTCCGCCGCTTCCTGCAAGGAAACCCATATTTTCAGTTCCTTGCAGCTCTATCAGGAACTTGCCTTCCCCGGCAACTAGGATGCCCCCCCTTTTTACCCCCGCCCTTTTCATTGCGGCAAGCACTTTATTCGCATCCGCAAGTGTTGCGCAGCCGATGTGGAGTATGAACGGGTCGAGCTTGAACCAGAGCTCCCCATGCACGGGTTCCGCAAGCCCTTCAAGCATTTCCTTTTCAGCGATTTCGCGGTGCCACTTCCTGTGGAAATGGTTTTCGCTCTTCCTCTCGCCGCGCTTTTCCAGCAGTATTATGCGCCCGCTGCAGCAGCTCGAGGTGAAAAACCCTCCTGTGCCCGCAATGTAAGAGCAGAGGCTTTGCATCTGTTCATCAACCTTCCCTTGTGAGAGCGCCGCCTCATATGTTTGCCTGTGCCTGTCCTTGACCATGCTGAATCGCGCCTTTGCAGCATAACCCGCATCGCGGCCAGGTTTTCCGCAACCTTTTTTTCCCACCAAATCCCCCAATTAAGGGCTTTTGACCAATCGTTTTTTAAGTTTCTGCTGGGTGTCTTTAATTTATGGTTTCACTTTCCATAAGGCTGGCAATTGCCATTTTCCTGCTGGCAATGGCTTCATTTTCCGCGGCATCCGTTACAATGACCTATCCTTTGAAGGCTTTCCTTGAGGATGGCTCCTCCATTGACGCGGGCTTTGCCAGCCCGGGCCAAACCTTCGACATAGTTTTTTCGGATGATTCCGGGGCAGATTCTGATTGGGATGCTATTGAAATCAGCACAGGGCAAGCGGGCAAGCCCTCAATTCCGGCAGGATGGAAACTGGTTTCCACGCAGCACACCGACACCTCGCTTGTTGCAAGCATAAGTGTTCCTCCTGACGCCCAGCCGAACATTTACATTTTGCGCGCCTCGCTTTCAAGGTCCGCAGAGCCAATTTTGGCAGAAACGGTGCAGGTTCGCGTGGTTGTAAAGCGCGGCCTGATTGATGTGGCATTTGCAAAGAAATCCCTGGAGGATTTCCAGTATGTGGGCGGCAAGGCAATTTATTCCGCAAAAATCACGAATTCTTCCATAGCGCCCGCCCGCGTCACGATAATGTCGACGCTCCCGAACAACTGGTCCTCGACGCAGTCGGTTGAAGTCAAGCCTTCCAGCTCGCAGGACCTCGAGCTTTCGGTTTTGCCGCTCTCTTCAGGGAGGCAGCAGTTCTCGTTCCGCGCCTTCACAGGCGAGGACAGCCTTGTTGTGCAGAGCTATTCCTCGGAACTCAATGTGCGCCCCACATTGAGGGGCAAGCTCGTTGCGCCGTTCTCGGGTTTCCCGTTCTTCACTTTCGCGCTGCTGCCGTTCCAGCTGTTCAACTCATTCATCGGGCTCGCGCTGCCGTGAGCAGATTTGCCCGACGTGCCGCAAAAACCCTCAGCCAATTTTTTTTGCCATGTAAGCCCCGTCGCGCGCATAACCCAGCTTTTTCGCGTAGTACCCGCGCGCCCCGACCCCGCTTATCACGAGCAGTTTCCGCGCACCGAACCTTTCGGCTGCGATTTCCTCGGCGCGTTCCACCAGCTTTTTCCCGTAACCGCGGTGCTGCTGGCTCTCCTCATTCTTCCCCCCGAGGGCAATGCTCTGCCCGAATATATGCAGCTCGCGGATGCACGCCGTGTTTTCGGCAAATTCCTTCCTGAAGGGGCTTGCGGGCATCCTCAGCCTGCAAAACCCGAGAATCAGGTCGTTTTCCGCATCCTCGAAGGAAATGAAAACTTCCTCGCCGCGGCTCGCCTCATATCCCCTTTCAACAATCTTCACGCTTTCATACTCCGGCACAACCCCGTTCTCTGAGCTTATCCCGGATTCCCTGCACCGTATGCACCTGCACGCAACCCCCTTTTCGCGCATTTTCTTTTCAATAATCTGCCTGAGGTTGTTCTTGTCAAGCCCCGCAACCGCGAATTTTGTGGGTATGTCGCGCTGTATCCTGTGCACGCGCATGTATTCAGGGAAGAATTTCTTCGCCTCCGCGATTATCTCCGCGGCCTCTTCAGTGTTCAGCGGCGTGAATTTTCCGGCCTCGTGCATTTTCGCGAGCGCTGTTCCCTTCATCACCATGCACGGGTAAATCTTCAATCCATCCGGCCTGAAATCCGGGTTTTCAAAAATCTCGCGGAACATTTCAACATCTTTCTTGTGCGAGCTCAGCGGCTGCCCCGGCATCATGTGGTAGGTCGCCTTCAGGCCGGAATCCTTCAAAAGCCGCGTCGCTTCAACCGTATCCTCGATTGTGTGGCCGCGGTGCGTGAACTCCAGCACGTCATTGTAAATGCTCTGCACCCCGAGCTCAACTCTGGTGGTTCCCAGTTCCAGCATCCTGTCAATATGGGGTTCCTTGCACCAATCAGGCTTTGTTTCAATGCACATTGCCACGACCCTGATTTTTGCAGATTCATTTTCCGCATGTTCGGCAATAATATCCGTCAAGCACCCGCCTTTCACGCCAATTAGCTTCCTCTTCACTTCTTCCCAGGAGTTTTTTTCGCGCGAGAAAAAATCAGCGAACATTTGCCGGTCAAATCCGCCTTTTTTGAAGAACATTTTCGAGAAATCGTTCGCAGCCCTGAATGCGCCGGAAACAAATTCCTCCTGATACCCTGCCGGCGTTGCTGGGAAGGTTCCGCCCATTACAATGAGCTCGATTTTTTCCGCGCTGTGCCCGGTTGCGTAGTATTGGAAGAGCCTGTTCATTGTTTCAAGGTATGAATCGTAATCATTGCTCATGCCGCGCATTGTCGCGGGCTCGTGGCCTGTATAGGATTGCGGCACATTGCCGAAGGCGCTGTTCGGGCCCCCCGGGCAGTAGATGCATGTGCCATGCGGGCAGCTGATGGGCTTTGCCATTACCGCGACAGGGGCCACTCCTGACAGCGTTCGCAGGGGCTTGATTGAGAGCAGTTTTCCCGCCTTTTCGGATGCCATTTCCGCATTCAGCATAATGTCGGGGTTGGAAGGCAAATGTGAAAGCCCGAATTCCCTCCCGAGCTTTAGCTTGAGCCCGTCAAGGCCCCGCTTATCATTCACTTCGCCGCTTTCGATTGCCCTTACCACTGCGCTCGAAAACCCCTTCATTTTGGCTGCCATGACAGATTTTCCTGCTGGAAGCTTTTTTAATCCCAAAAGCCCCAACTACCCAGCACTTTCCCAAGCCGGCAAGGGCAAAATAATGGCGAACATGGGAATAATCTCCAGCGCTGCAAAATTAATGCCAGAATTTGCTGGCGGGAAAAGGCAGGCTAGGTAAAATTTGCTGCATGCCCGGCCTCATTTTTTTAGTAGCTATGCCCTTCGTGTTTTATTCAGTTCACGTTGACTTTTTTCTTCAAGTTTTCTTTTATGGCTCATTATATCTTTTATGTTTCTTCTAAACCAGCCAATTGGTATGCCGGCTTCCACTTCTGCGTTATCTTTTGTTATTCGAGTAAAAAATTTATCGTATTCCTTTCTCCCTTTATCTCCGACAAACCGCATGCTCCACATTTTGTGGTTTTTACGGAACCGTCTGCGCGCCAAATCCAACCTGAATCGTTTCCATCTTTCTTCTTCACCCAGTATTTTTGCAAGTCGTTTCTCTAATTTAAGGCCTTCTGCGTGGCTGTCCATTGACCCGTCTGCATACTCATGCGCCGCAATTATTTTCCTGAAGTTCTTCGGCAATTCTTGAGAAACGAAAATCAACAGTTCATCAGGATATCCTTTTCCAACAAGAAACTTTTCTTTTGCCGGATTGAACGCACAACCCAAATGGTCGATAACAAAAGGGTCCAGAGATTCAACATATTTAAAGTTCGGAAACCCACGCATTCTAAACTCCTTTACATTCCCCTTTCGCACCTCTTCCCGGAAAACCCCGGCCAATCTTTCCTTTTCATTCGCTATTCGCGCACTTTCGTAACTCAATTCTCACACCAAGAAAAAAACAGCACCCAAAAATAAAAGGCTGCCTAAAACGCCAAAAACA
>CAYJRH010000057.1:0-6525 GCA_964372565.1 uncultured archaeon | reverse complement strand
ATGGGCTTCGGCGAAAACCTCAGGAACGCGATTGAGAAGCTCCGCAACAGCGGGGCGCTGGACAGGGCCGCGGTAAAGGAAGCGGTAAAGGAGATGCAGCGCGCGCTCATCTCGGCAGACGTTGAAATCCCGCTTGTGCTCAGGCTGAGCAGGGAAATCGAAGAGGAAGCGTTCAAGGATTTGCCCGAAGGCCTGGGCAGGAAGGAGCACATCATAAAGACAATGCATGACAGGCTCGCCGAAATTCTCGGGGGCGCGGGCACGCCGCCTGAAAAGCCGAAGAGGATATTGCTGTGCGGGTTGTTCGGCTCTGGAAAAACCACCAGCGCGGGCAAGCTCGCGAAGTGGTACGCGAAGCGCGGGCTGAAAGTCGGGCTGATCGCCGCGGATGTGTTCAGGCCTGCGGCAACCGAGCAGCTGAGGACCCTCGCTGAGCGCGCTAAAGCCGGATTTTACGGGGATGAAAGGGAGAAAAGTGCGGCGAAAATTGTCAAGGCAGGAATTGAGAAGCTCAAGGGATGCGACCTCATCATCTGCGATTCCGCGGGAAGGGGCGCGCTGGACTCGGAGCTCGCAAAAGAGATGCGCGCGATAAATGAAGCGTTTAAGGCCGAAGAAAATTGGCTCGTAATCGGCGCGGATGTCGGGCAGGTCGCGAAGAAGCAGGCGCAGGCATTCCACGGCATTGCGGGAGTGAACGGCGTCATAATAACGAGGATGGACGGCTCGGCAAAGGGCGGGGGCGCGCTCGCGGCGTGCCACAGCACGGGCGCGAAGGTTTATTTCATCGGGCTCGGGGAAAAAATAGACGATTTGCAGGAATTCGACGCGGCCCGCTACCTGAGCGGGGTCATGGGCTATGGCGATTTGCGGGCGCTGCTTGAAAAAGCAAAGGAAGCCCAGGAAGAAGGCGGCCTTGAGCCAGAAGATATCCTTAATGCGGATTTCACGCTTGAAATGTTTTACCAGCAGCTCAAGGCGGCGCGCAAAATGGGGCCGCTCAGCAAAGTGATGGACATGATGGGCATGGGCCAGAAGCTCCCGAAGGAAATGGCCGAAATGGGGGAAAAGAAGCTCGACAAGTTCGGGCACATCATGGACTCGATGACACGGCAGGAAAAGAAGAGCCCAGAGCTGATAAACAGGAGCAGGATCGCACGCGTGGCAAGGGGCTCTGGAACGACGCAGGAGCAGGTGCGCGAGCTGCTGGGCAGCTACAAAAAAATGAAGAAGGCCTTCAGGCAGCTCGGGAAAATCGACCCCAAGAAATTCGAGGAAGGCAGGGGCATGAGCATGCAGAAGCTTCAGAAGATGTTCCAGAAGAAAAAGAAGCTCAGGATACGCTGATGCAAATGCTCGAAATCATGGTTGCGCGCGAGGCGGCGGTGATGGTTGCCTCTGCGGCGGCGGCTTACACCGACCTGAAGACAGGGCATATCAATGACTGGATCACTTACCCGCTTATCGCGCTCGGGGCGCTCCTGAACATTTACGAACAGCAATGGGCTGGGATTTTGCTTGGGGCAGCCGTGTTCGCGCTAGGGTATGTTTTGTATTACACCGGCAAGGTCGGCGGGGGGGACGTGAAGCTCTACTCCGGCATCGCCTTCGCGCTCCCTTTCTATGGGAGGGGGATTTTCGTTGTGCCGGCGGCGCTGCTCGCTGCGCTCCTTGCGGTTGTCTTCTTTTCTGTTTATTACATTTCAAAATATTACAGAAGGGGAATTGATTTTGGGTATAATGCTGCGGGAATAAGGCGGGCCGGAATTCTTCTCGCAGTAATCATTGTTTACTTTTTTGTTGCCCGCAGTTCCGGAATTGTGTCGCCCGGGTATATTGCCGTTATCGGGTTGCCAATGCTTTTGGGGGTGGCTTTCATGGCTCTTGAGAAAGGGATACGAAAAGAATTCTTTGTGCAGAGGATAAAAGTCCGCGACATGGAAGAGGATGAACTGATTGCGCTGGATTTCATGGAAGAGGATGAGCGGAAGAAAATCGAGCGGAAAGCAAAATGGGTTTTGGGGGAGAAGGAAAAGAGGGCGCTTGAAAACGCCGGCGTGGAGGAAATCGCGGTTTACAGGAATTTGCCGAGGTTCGGGCCGTTCATTTTTATTGGGGTTGCGGTTGCGCTCGCTGTTCCTGAAATTACGGCTCTGCTGGCCGGGGGAATTTGAATGGCGCGCGGAAAAAGGCTCGCTGGAAAAAGGCTTGCCGGAGAAGGGCTTGCAGGAGGAGAGCGTGCGCGATTTATGAAAATGGCCATTTCGCTCGCTGAGCGCGGAAGGGGCTTTGTATCGCCAAACCCGCTTGCCGGGGCTATTTTGGTCAGGGGCGACAGGGTTGTTGGGAGGGGCGTGCATAAGGAATATGGGAAGGAGCACGCCGAAGCCGCAGCAATTGAGGATGCCGGAGAAAAGGCACGGGACGCCGATTTATACGTAACCCTTGAGCCCTGCAACCACTATGGAAAGCAGCCACCCTGCACGAAAGCGATACTTGAAGCCGGCATAAAAAGAGTGTTTGCCGCCATAAAAGACCCTAATCCTGTCTCAAAACACGGGGCGGCTTATTTGAGGAAAAAAGGGGTTTTTGTTGAATTGGGAATGTGCGAAAAAGAAGCTGAAAAACAGAACGAATTCTACATAAAAAGTGTGCGTTCAAAGCGCCCTTTTGTAACCCTCAAAATCGCCATGACAGAAGAAGGTTTTATCACATGGGGCGACGGCAAAGCGAAGCAAATAGGCGGCAGGAAACAACATGAATATACGCAGAAGCTGAGGGCGGATTATGATGCCGTGCTTGTCGGATTGAACACAATCATAAAAGACGACCCGCGACTTGCCGTGTACGACAATCCTGATATGAACCCTGTGCGCGTCATACTGGATTCTGAGGCAAACACCCCGCTCGAGGCGCAGGTGCTGAAAGAAAGGGGCCGCACGCTTATCGCCTGCACCGAGAGGGCCCCGTGGAAAAAGGTTACCGAACTTTGGAAGAAGGGCGCAGAGATGATTATTGCAGGCGGAAGGGAGGGCGATGTTGGCCTTGCGAGGCTGATGGATGCGCTGCACGCAAGGAAAATTCAGTCAGTGCTTGTCGAGGCCGGAAACAGGACAGCGACAAGCTTCCTTTCGCAGGGGCTCTTTGACAGGATAATTATTATAGTTTGCCGGAAGAACATTAAGGAAGGCACACCCGCATTCGGGCTGGCGGAAAAAATCCGCGTAAGGGTGGCGGGAACAAAAAAATTGGGGAAAGACCTTATGCTTGTGCTGGAAAAGTGATTTGATGAAGATTGCGGTAACCGGAAGCGACGGCTTCATCGGCAGGCCGATTGTGAAAAAACTCAGGGCAAAAGGCCACGGGGTCATTGAGTGCGGAAGGAAAAACTGCGACGTGCTCAGGCCTGAGCAAGTGATTCAGGCTTTGAAGGGCGCAGATGTTGTTGTGCACTGCGCCGCAAAGCTCGATGAGAATGCCTCCGACCTTATTGACGTGAATGTTGCCGGAACCGAAAATGTGCTCGAGGCGTGCGCGGCAAATGGGGCCAAGCACCTTATTTTCCTCAGCACCGTCGGGGTGTATGGGCTGCTCGGGGGCATGAAGGACGAGAACACCGAGCCGCGCCCTGAAACGCCGTATGAAAGAAGCAAGCTCGAAGCCGAGAAAAAAGTGCTTTCATACCAGGAAGTGTTCCACGTGACAATACTCCGCCCCGCAATAGTGCTTGGAAAAAACAAGTACTGGCAGAAAATAGTGCGGCTGGTTGCAAAAGGATTCCCGATTATCGGAGATGGCAAAAACAGGTGGCAGATGGTTTGCGTCGAGGACGTTGTTGGCGCAATAGCATTCTGCATCGGGCGGGAGGAATGCTACGGCGAAATATTCATTGTAGCGGAGCAGGAAGCGGTTACGCTTGAGGAAACGGTGAATGAAATCCGCGCATCATTGGGAATGGAAGGAACGGCCATGAAAATACCTGTCTGGCTGGGAAATTTGATTGCCGCCCTGAACGGAGCCCTGCATTTCAATTCGCTTCTAACCCCGCCTTACATAAAGAGGCTGCAGGCCGACAGGGCATATTCGACAAAAAAGCTCGAAGCGCTGGGATGGAAGGCGAAGCTTTCGGCCAAAGGCGGTATTCCGGGGATTGCGAAGTGGGCAATGCAAGGCAAATAATTTCAATCAGCGCTTCTGCAGCTTTTCCTTTCCCGCTTTCCTGACCGCGTCCGCAATCTTCCTGAGCACGGCCTCGGCCTTTGAAATGTTGCCCGATTCGTCCTCGATCGCGGTACCGACATGCACAATGTCAGCCCCCGCCTTTATGCAGTCATACGCATATTTTTCGTTCCGCACGCCGCCGGCAACAATGAGCGGCACGTCAATCAGCTTCTTTGTGTAAGAAATCATTTCTGCGGGAGCGGGGCTTTCCGCGCCGCCGCCGGATTCCAGTATTATTAGCTTCGCGCCGAGATACTGGCCAGCGAGGGCAGTGATGCCTGCAAGGTAAGGAAGGTTCCGAGGAACGGGCTGGGCGCGGCCGACCCAGCCAACAGCGCGCCCGGGCTCGACAATAATGTAAGAGGTCGGCATTACTTCGATTCCGAGCTTCTTCACGGGATAAGAGGATGCAATCTGGGCGCCGCTGATGTAATACGGGTCGGTGCTGTTGAGCATGGACATGAAATAAATCGCGTCGGCGTGCTTGCTGAGCGAAGCTATATTTCCCGGAAATAAGATGACTGGAAGGCTCGAGTTGCCCTTGATTTGGAGGATGGTTGAGTCGAGGAGCTCGCCCTGCGCGCCGACGCTGCCTCCGACCGCTATTGCGTCAATGCCCGCGTTCTGCGCGGCTTTCGCGAGCTTTCCCGCAACCTCAGGCGTCTGGTTCGGCGGGTCGATGACCATAAAAGTGAGGCCGCCCTTTTCCCCAATCAGCTTGAGAATCTGCTTATGCACCTTTCCGTTAGGGGCCATCCAAAACCAACTAATAGAATAACCTGCAAGGCTATAAAAAGGTTTCAGGAATGGTAACGACTTCTCGCGAGATAAACCCTGTCAAGTATATCCCTGACAGGGATTGCCAGCCTGAAGCCATACCTGGTTTGCCTGCAAAAAATCCTGCCTTTCCTGTCGACGCCGACATAACCATTGTGGAAATCCAAAAACATATCCCTTATCCGTTCAGACAACGCGGTATTTCCGTAGTAATATTCTTTTGTCAGGGCCTCGGCAACTTTTTCGGCATACTCTTTGGCCCTGCTATGAGCGAGCTTTTTTGTGGCAAGCGCCCCAAGCATAGTGCCGAGCCCTATTGAACCGAGAGTGATGAGTACGCCGTGGCGTGAATGAAAAAATTGCGATCCCAGAATGCCGCCTAATGCCCCGGCAACAAAACCGCTCCAACCCCCGGTTTTAGCTGCATTAGAAACCGCCCTGCGCTCTTCCATGAGGCGGTTAACTGTTTTTTTTACGGCCCCTTCCTGAAGTTCGGCGTTGAGCGTTTTCCTTTTTAGCATGCGGAAAGCCATTATAAAATTACTCATCCGCGATTTTTAATTGCATGGGTGGAATGGCCTTGCCAGCGCAAAGTATTAAATTCTGAAGCTGCTTTCCCTCATAGGTTCACATGGAACTTGCGGGCGGGGCCACACGGCTTGTGGAAAGGATAGTGTCAAGGAGCGGCAGGACCCCTGAAGAGGTTTCGAGGCTCATAGAGGGCAAAAAGGAAAAATTCTCGGGCCTGCTGACCGATGCGGGAGCCGCATTCATGGTAGCGTCGGAGCTTGGGATAGAAACAGACGGTGCGATCCGCGAGGAAACCAAAATTTCGCAGATGAAGGAAGGCATGAACAACGTTGATGTTATCGGAAAAGTGAGGCGCGCGTTCCCGCCGAAAGCGTTCGAGAAGAACGGCCGCAAGGGGGAGCTCCAGAACATCGTAATCAGCGATGGCACCGGGGAAATACGCGCAACGCTATGGAACAACAGCATCAGGAGGTTTGCTGAGCTCGGTGCCGAGCGCGCCGCGCAAATAAAGCTCTCGAACTGCGCGGTCTCATCATACAACGGAGTTGTCCAGGTGAGCATGAACTACAACAGCGAAATAACGATTGTGCAGGCGGCGGAAGCGGCGGCGCCTGCGGAGAAAGAAAAACCGAAAAATATTTCAGACCTTGCGCATGGAATGGACGATGTATGCGTAGAGGTCAGGATAAAAAAGATTTTCCCGGCAAAGGAATGGGAGAACGGGCGCGGCAAAGGCAGGGTCATGAACTTCATAGTTGCAGAGGGGCTGCAGGAGATGCGCGCAACCGCGTGGAACGAAGCAATCGATGCCGTGGAAGAAATAGGCGAGGGCGAAAAAATCCGCATCGAGGGCGCTTATGTGAAGGAGAACCGAGGGAACGTGGAATTGCACCTTGGGAGAACGGCGAGGGTTTCAAAGGCGGAGTAGCCAACCAATGCCAGATTCTCTTTCTTTTTCCCGGGGGTTTTTGCCCTCTTTCTTTTTCGCCAACGTTT
>CAYJRH010000056.1:2991-6557 GCA_964372565.1 uncultured archaeon | reverse complement strand
CTAAAAAGAAAACCCCAAGAAACCTGAGGATTCGATGAACTGCAACCCGGGAAGATTAAAAATTATTGCAGGAGCAGCTGCGCCGCCTCCCCGATTTTCGAAACCTCGACAACCCGCATTGAAAAATTCTGGTCATCGAGATATTTCTGCAAATCAATGGTTTTCGGGACGTAATAAGTGCGGATTACTGTGAACCTGCCCTTCTGCGTTTGCTGCTGCCGCTGCTCGTAATAAGTGAAGGACTTCTGCCCTTTTGGAACTATGAAAAGACCCATGCCGTTCTCTGCTGCCGCAACTGCCTTTTCAATCACCCCGCCAATCTGGCCAATAATACCATCAGCATTTATTGAACCCGTGATTGTCGCATCGGAGCGAACCTGCATCCCTTCAATTGCTGCAATGGTTGCAACAGCCAGCGCCGCGCCGGCGGAAGGCCCGCCGACAAGAGACGCATTAGTATGCTCGACGGAGTAAATAACGTCCTTTTCCACAAGGCTTTTTCCCGTAAACTTCTCGGCGACCCCCGCCGCGATTTGAACGGAATCCTGCGTGTCCGGCTCGACAAACGGGTTGAGCGAGAAAAGAATCCTGCCCGCACCGGATTGAATCTCGACAACGCCTTCGTTCACCGCGCCTTCCCCTTTTGAGGTGACGGAAACAATATTGATTTTTGCCGAGCCGTTGCCCGCGGGGCCGGATTGAACAGCGTTACCGAAAGGCTGGAGGGAAACGGGCGAAGCGGACTGCGAACCCGTGAAATAGCCAAGCCAGAAAAAAGAGACAAATGCAACAACGACAAACAGAGTTACTATGGCATAAGCGAGAAAACCGCCCCCATGCTCGGGCTCCGCTTGCTTGGGGCTTTCCGGAATTTTCAAAAATTTTTTTGGGGTTGGTTTGGCCATGAGGAGAATTCTTTTGTTGGACTTAAAAGAATTTTGGGGCAAACAAGGATTAGTTATGTAGCGAGAGGCTACATAAGATTGCCGTGCGCCCAACCCCAAAGGAAACCGCAATCTAATCTTACAATAATTCCCGCCCGGAATTTTGGGCCGCTAAGCATCCTTTTGAATTTGGCCGGCCGCTCGCCTTTGCTAATCCGCGGCACCAAAAAAATCGAAATAATCCGGAAAAGTGAATTTAATGCCCATAACTTATGGTTTTAGAGGCACTTGGGGTATATACTATAGGACTTCCAGACCCTTCCGTGCCGCTCCCCCCATCCCTCCGCGGCGGGGGTAACGACTGGCCGCGCCTACGCTTGAGAAATATTCAAATTTAGGCATCGGGGTTAATTCCCTAGCCTTAAAGACGATAGTGTTTTGATGAAGGTTGGGGTGTTGGGCCTTAACCTTTCAGCAAGGCGCCCGGTCCACCCCTCTCCCGAAGCGCTGAACCAGCCCTCATTAAGCCATATCAAACGCTAAGTTCTACATAACTATATTCTGGGCGAACCCCCTCCTGAGCGATCCCGGGGACACCGCTCCGCACCCCTGATTTTTTACAGCCAAAAAAGTTCAGTTTTGGCAAATTTCCCTTCGTAATTTTGACGGATAATATACCCTGTGCCGCATCCTGGGTGCTTAGAGCTGCCCCCTAAGTCGCATGGGAATAGGAGTAGCGGAACCTAAGGGGTGTTTTATAGGGTTTCTGGCTGAAACGGCATTATTTCCGGCGGTTTGCGGTGGCCTTGCTTCTTTCGATACCACAGTGAAGAGTCAAACCCAGAGCGATTATGTAGTAGTGATTGGCTTGCATGAACTTCTGTATGCCCTGGTTTTGCTTCCAAAATCCTCTCAACAAATTCTTTTGTCCTCGAGTGCTTTTGATGGCATATGTATAGGATGAACGATTCTTAATTCTTAAGGCTTTCTCGCGCTCTCAAACCCGCAGCGCCTGCACTTAATTTTCACCGCTCCGTTCAAAGCGATGCCGGCTATTCTGGAGCTGCCGCACGCGGGGCACTTTTTCGGGGTTTGCGCTGGGCTCATTTGTTCGCCAAAAGCCTTTCCCGGCGATTCATTTATTAGCAGAACTCATAGGAAAGGTTAACTGTCCCGCTCAATTAGGCCGCGGGCGTCTCGTGGGGGGACTTAATATGGCAATACTTGAAATCAGCGTGGTTATGCTGGGCCTCGGCCTGTTGCTGTGCGTGTCAATAATATTTTTCGTGATTGTTTTCATTTACACCCATTTGGACAAGAAATTCATGAAGAAGTTCAATGAGCTTATAGAGAGGGAACATGAAATGTGGGGCGGCATTTCAAAGGTGAAGGGTGCAAGTTCCTCAGAGGTGCGTGACATCCGCAACAGGATTGAGCTGCTTGAGCAGAAGATTGACATACTTGTGCAGCCGGGCGAGGAAGCCAAGGCAATTGCAAAGGAAAAGATAAAGGCCGTTGCAAGATGAGTATGCAGCGATGCGCAACACCCTTTTAATAGCAGCGCGGAAAATATTATCCATGGACTACATCACTTTACTCGGGCTGCTCGCAGGGCTCCTCACTACTGTCGCTTCGGTGCCCCAGCTGATAAAATCCTACAAAACAAAGTCAACAAAGGACATTTCCGAGCCTATGCTTCTGCTCACCTGCACTGGAGTCCTTCTCTGGCTGGCTTACGGTTTCCTTGTGAACAGCCTCCCGCTGATTGCGGCCAACATATTCACTTTCACCCTTTGGGCGGCGGTGCTCGCTCTGAAAGTGAAGTACGACGGCTTGAGCTTTATTTAATTTATTTAATAAGGGAAGGCTCTGACCGCCTGTTTTTTGGACGCTAATGGCCTGTTTTTTGAAATCATAAGCCGAGGAAATAAAAATAATGATTATGCAGAAATTGTGTTTTATCCCTTGAAGATTTTTGAGAAAGAATTTGCGTAATTAAGCGCGTACTTTCCTTTCCCTTCCTGAAGAATCTCGGACATGTTCTTCAGATACGCGAGGAGCTCTGCCGATTCTTTTTCATTGATTCCTGTTGCCTTCCTTATTTCCTTTTCCGTGGCGGCTTTTTCGCTCAGGAGCATCTTCAGGGCGAATATTGCGCTGCTCCAGTAAGCAACATCCTTGCCGAGCTTCTTCTGGAAGAACCGCGCGTCGAAAAGCAGCTTGGTCATGAAATCCGTGTTCGGGTTGCTGATGGCCTCGGGCATTTCCCCGCCCATGGAGAGCGCTTTCTGCCAGAGTTCGTTTCCGATGAGTGGCTTTATGATTCTGAACACCTAAAATGAGTTAATGATGGAAGATTTTTAATGGAAAGAGCCTGCCCTGAAGTTGTGCTTATCGGACATCTCTTTTATTTTGCGGTTTACCATATTTTCTAGATATGGGTCAATAAAGGAGGCTTTACCGGCAGTATCAAGCCGAATCGCTTCCTGAACAAGTTTTCTCGCGTCTCGCACAGTCAGGCTCTCATTAATTGTGCAAATTTTCTTTTCGAGCGCCATTGCCGCCTTGCCATATTTGGAACGCGGGGGCATATCTGAAAGCGCTGGCCTTTTTTTCTTCAGTGTTCTTCTTCTGGGCGGCATGCATTCACTTCAAATGAATAGAAAGGTGACAGCCAATAAA
>CAYJRH010000056.1:1506-2891 GCA_964372565.1 uncultured archaeon | reverse complement strand
TAAGCGAAAAGGGCCGGGCGTCGGAAAGTATCCGTATTTTGGGTTTCACTCGTAAGCGAGTCAGGCTTTGCCCGGCCTTTCGTTCAGATCATTTTTTATGGTGCAGATCCATTCACCGCCCTTTCACAGGGCGTTTGGGAATATAGTGCTTTTGGGTTCGGTTTCCGAACATGAAACGGTTATCTTCGAGAAATACCTCTGCGACAAAAAAGTTTCTTTTCTTTGGGCAACTTGCAATTTCTTTTCTTCCTAAAAGAAAAGAATTGGCAGGAATGCACCCGCCGGGATTTGAACCCGGGCCGAAACCTTGGGAAGGTTTAAGGCTACCACTACCCCACAGGTGCTTCAGAATAATTAGTTGCAAACAAAATTTTTAAACTCGGCAGAATGGTAGTTTATGTCTTTGTGGCGTGGAACCTGTCCGGTTTCCATAAATTTGGCGTATTTGTAAAGGTGTTTTGGGTTGTGGGGTTTTATGGTTTCAAAAAATTTATGGACGCCAGCTTTTGAAATTATGAAAATATCCTCTTCTACTTTTATTGGTTTGAATCCCAACCAAATTAAAATAGCGATTACATCGCTAAGAAAATCTTTGGAAAAGCTGGTTATCCCAACTTTAGACGAGTAAGGATTGTGACGATGGTAACCGCCATCAGTATCAAATAAACCGCGTATAAAAGCTGCAGAAAGTACACGGTCTTGTTTGATAAATTCTGGAATTCTGAGACGACCTTTTTTCTCCCCGATCGGAAACCCACAATCTATTGAAAGGAATGTGAAAAGGTTTTTCGAATAAGCCTTGTATTGGACTAAGTTCCGATTTACGGTTCTTATTGAAGGACTTAAAGAAAAAAGCGTTTCGAATTTCTTTTTGACAACTTCATCTATGTATCGTCTATCCGAAGTTGCATCACAGCTTATTACAGTGGCATATTTTGTAGTAAGACACCCGTCTCCTGCGAGGAAACCGAGAAACTCTGCTAACTCCGGACTTTTTAGTGACGGCAACGTAATGGATTTGGTTTTGTTGTGTATCTCAATCAAGCTCTCAATCAAGCGAAAATCCCCAACTGAACTCAGTGGAAGTTCTGCAAAATTACATAGCTCTTGAAGGCGTTGAAGTGGAATTTTATGTTTTCCTGAAGCATAACCCAAGACCATGCCGCGAGAAACCCCAAATTTTACCGCCAGTTCCGGCCAAGTAAGTCTCGATTGTATTTTTAGGGATCTGATTACACTTGATTGTAAACCTGGCAAAAAATTAACATATTGATTATCCGCCATACAAGACATTCAAAAGCAGAGGATTAGATTCTTTGGAAGCGGGGTTCGGTGCCGGT
This sequence comes from uncultured archaeon, assembly GCA_964372565.1. Taxonomy (GTDB): domain Archaea; phylum Iainarchaeota; class Iainarchaeia; order Iainarchaeales; family Iainarchaeaceae; genus UBA10205. The sequence goes on along the minus strand of CAYJRH010000056.1, from coordinate 1,551 downwards.
GCGAATTAAAAATAGTAATCTTACAAGGCAATCTTACAAGGCAAT
>CAYJRH010000056.1:0-1406 GCA_964372565.1 uncultured archaeon | reverse complement strand
AATCTTACAAGGCAATCTTACAAGGCAATGCCCAGCTGCATCAACACAACTAGAAGAACCACACCGGCGATTCCGCCGAAGCCCGATATCAGGATAGTCCAGATGTTTATGGGGATGTGGACAAAAGGCAGAAGGTTGGCAAGGAGAAGGAGAACGAGCCCGATGAAACTGTTGAGCACCAGCAGGACAATTTTCTTCCCGATTTTCAGCGCAAGGTAAACCGCGATCAGGACAAGGGCCGCGGAAATAATCTGGCCGAGGAAAGGCACCTGAATTGGGGGAACTGCCATAGCGAATCAATTACAATTGTGGCTGATCGTGATTAAAATAGCACGCAAATTAGCAGGAACTGAAAGAAGCCGGGAGAATTGCCAGCATTTTGGATAAAAACAAATTGAAATAAGAAGAATCGGCAGGCGGGTGAAAGCCTGCCTTTCCCTGAATCTGCGTTATCTGAGCAAAGCCCGAAGTGTTGAAGACGAACCCAAATCGGCTTTTTGGCAGGCGTAACCGAGCTTCGAGGCCTTTATCCTCGGAACCGAAATACGCTGAACATCCTTGACAAAGCCGCTCCAGTCCATCTTTGAAACCCCCACCTCAAGCCGCGAACTTCCGTTCTTGGCTACTTATTACCGCCTATGGTATTTAAATACTAGTAAGTATACTAAGTATATCAACTATAATTTTGATAGTGTAATTCTGTGGACTCTTCAAAAAAAGAACAGCCGGAATTCGCCAAAATTCAGGCGTTTATTGCCAAAATGCACATAATGACTATTGTCAGGGAGCTACTCAATAACCCCCATGGGAAAGGCTTCAATTCCATCGCCAAAAACGTGCCTGGCATTACCCCCCGCATACTTTCCACTAGGCTGAAGGAACTTGAGCAGGCGGGCCTCATAAAGAAGAACCTTGCCCTTTCAGGGCCAAAGCCAAAAATTGAATATATTGCAACCCCAAAAGCAGAAGGTCTCAGGAAGGCAATTGCAGAACTGGAGAAGTGGGGGAAGAGGGAGTTGTAAAACGCCTGATAGGGAAAAAAGGGGCAGACAGCATAATCAGGGTTAGGATTTCATACGGCCTTTAAACGCTGCGGTAGCATTTAAATTGATGGAGGTGCTTCTTTTAATTGGTGGTTTATTGGCGAAGTTCAAGATAATTTACGACAGGAACAATTGTGTGGCTGCGGGCCCGTGTGTGGCCGTTGACTCGGTGCATTTCAAGATCGACCCAAAAGATGGCAAGGCCGACCTTATTGGGGGCAAGGAAGTCAGCCCGGGCATTTTCGAGCTTGAAGTTGATTCTGATGATTTGGCCAACCAGGCATCTTCAGTCTGCCCAGCGGCCGTCATTTCAGTAAAGAAAATTTCTGACTAAAAACATTATAGAAATTCTAAAAGTTTATT
>CAYJRH010000055.1:0-6628 GCA_964372565.1 uncultured archaeon | reverse complement strand
TCCTTCAGGTTCTGCTCAAGGCTCGCCTTTCCGCTGAGCTTGCCGAGCGCGTACTCCCTCTTCCTGCCAAAACGCTCGGGAGTGAGCTGGCTGGCGTAAAGGTTGCCTTTCGCGTCGCCGTCCGCGTGGATGCCGGCAGTCTGCGTGAAAACGTCCTCTCCGACAATTGGCTTGTTTGAGGGAACATTCTTGCCTGCAATCCTCTCCACAAACTTGCTCACCTTCACAAGCGCTTTTTCGTCCACGCCGCATTTCAAGCCAGCCTTGTCGTTTATTGCTGCGACAACCTCCGCAAGCGCGGCGTTGCCCGTGCGCTCCCCAAGGCCATTCACGGTGCAGTGCACTCCGCGGCAGCCCTCATGTATTGCAATAAGCGCATTGGCAACCGCAAGCCCATAATCATTGTGCGTGTGGATATCGCAGGCCATGAGGGGGAAAACCTTGCCCATTTTCCTTGTATAATCCTGTGCCTGCAACGGGCCGAGCACCCCGAGCGTGTCAGGAAGCAACAGCCTGCAGATGCCGGCGCCTTTGAGCCTTTTTGCAAAATCGAAAACGTATAAAGGCGAGTCCTTCATGCCGTTGCTCCAGTCCTCAAGATAGGCATTCACCCTGATTCCCCTGGATTGCGCGTATTTAATCACGTTTTCTGTGTCCGCAAAATGCTCTTCGGGCTTTTTGCGGAGCTGGGTTATGCAGTGCTTCTCCGAGCCCTTTGCAAGCAGGTTGATTGTGCGGCACCCCGCATCGAAAGCCCAGTCAACGCTTTCTTTGTTTACGAAGGCGAGCACTTCAATCTTTTCAAGCATGCCCTCGCCCTTGGCCCACTTTGTGATGGCCTTGACGGTTTCAAGCTCGCCCTCGCTCACGCGCGCGGAGGCGACCTCAATCCTGTCAACCCACACTTCCTTGAGGAGCATTTTGGCTATCGAGAGCTTTTCCTGCGAGGTGAATGCAACGCCCCTTGTCTGCTCGCCGTCGCGGAGCGTTGTGTCCATCACCTGCACATAATTGTCAGGCATGAGAATAAACCTCCCCTGAGGCTAATAAAAACAGTGCGGAAAAGCGGGGCATTTCATTTGGGGCGTATTTGTAAATCCCTTCTTGGAGCCATGAGAATGAATCCCCTCAAAAGAGTTAAAAAAGAGCGTATTGACTGCAACGATTATCCGCATTTGCTTGGCTATGCCAAGCAAAACCCGCTCACACTCCGCTTTTATCACAGGATTCATGAATATTTTCTTCCGATACTTTGGCGTGAACTGCAGATGGTAATTCGATTCCCCTACACTATGTGCATGCTTCAACAGTTTCATTTCATCCATTTTTCTCAATCTCCCGAGAAACAGCACCCTTTTTGATAGCTACCGCTATCAAAATAATCAAGGTTAGGCGCGTCAGCCGCCCGCAAGGGGTGGCGCGCGCCGACTGGTGCTCTTTCTCAGAAAACTTACAGAATTAGCCCGTTTAAGGGGAACATTTCGCTGTTCCCCTTAACAACCCCTTTTCGATAGCTCCGATTCATCTACGGCCTAGAAGGCCGTAAGGGTTCTCGGAGCCTGCGCCTAAATCTAGGACAAGCCCTATCCCTTCAATAGCCATTTTTTGCCACAGTATCAATTCGCCGCGAGAATATATATTGCTTTGCGAAAAATATTGCCTTGCGAAAAGCGGCTTTGTTTTCCCACCCAAACATTAAAATACCGATAATGCCTAACTTTGCCTATGGGAAAATGGGCTGAAAAGAACCTCGGGCTGCTGGCCGTGGTTCTCGTGGTTGCGTCGCTGCTTGCTTTTTACACCGCTTATGACAAGCAGACAAAAGCGATTGTGCCGGACAAATTGGTTAAGGTTTTGGCTTTTTCCGACCCTGCGAACTCCTTGAAAGAAATCAACAAGGTCGCGGCGCTTGCGGCAATCGGCGTCATTGCAATCGCTTTCCTCCTCGGCCCGCTTTCTAGGATGCTGCCGAAGCAGTTTGCCCACTGGCTCACGCACAGGAAGTTCATCGGATTGGCGGGGTTCGCGCTTGCCGCGTACCATTCTGTTTATTCGGCTCTCGCGTTTTACTCTGCCGACATAAGCAAAATGATTTTCGCCAACCCGAAGGCCGCGGCCGTTGTTTCAGGGCTGGTTGCGCTGCTCATCTTCGTTGTGATGGCGGTTACATCCAACAAGCGGTCAGTGGAGATGATGGGCTACAAGAAGTGGAAGGCCGTGCAGACTTTCGGGTATGTCGGGCTTGCATTGGCTGTGCTTCATTTCATAATGCTCGAAACAAAGCCCGGCATAGGCCTCGATGTCCGCCCTTACGGGCTGGCTTTTCTGGTTATCCCGATTGTGGCGCTCATAGTGAGGGCGGGAATGATTTTCATAAGGGCACCGGAAAGGGGCAAGTTCGAGCACCACACCGGCGAGGAGCACCCGAAGGAAATAGCGAAGCGGCTGAAGTGAATTGCAACGATGCATTATGCGGCTGGGCTTTGCTTCGGATTCCATGCAACCCCACGAAGTATTATAAACCTAGAAAAATATTATGTTCTCATGGGAAGACCAACAGGAAAAAAAATCCCTCGAAAAAAGAGGGCAAATCCGCAGGTCCTGGCGGGAACGCGCGGCCTGCCGGCGTTATGGGCTGTCGAAGAATCTGCGAGGAGGGCCGCCGAAAGGCGCGAACGGATAATCGAGGTTCACGGAATAAGGAAGCCGAAAGGCCGGTACACTTCAGATGTGCCGGGATATGCGGGGGGCAGCTCCGAGTCAGGGGTGCTCACGAGGAACAAGAAGGGGACAACAGGCCAATGAGTCACTTTTTGTAAACCCTTTCGAGCCAGAATTTTTTGAGTGCGCTGACCGAAAGCGTCGAAACTGCGAAGGCCAATGCGGGAACCAAGGCATTGAGGAATGGGTTGGGTGCGTTGACCAATATTAGGAAATAGAGGACAATCACGTAGGTTGCCCCGAAGATAATGAGCCTCCTTGTAACGCTTGTCTCCCACGCCTTGTCGGCCTCGACGCGCGCGTTCCTTTCAAGGATTGATTTTACGGCGCCGCTGGCGGAAACGCCAAGCCTTTCAGGGCGGCGCAGATTTTCCTGTTCGTCTCTCTTTGAAGCCAATGCAACCACTCAAAGCCTTTTCCACTTCTGCCCCTGCGGGGTGTCAAGCACTTCGATTCCGTTCTGCCGCAGCTCCTGCCGCAATTTGTCGGATTCGGGGAAATTTTTCCGCGCCCTCGCTTCATCGCGCTTTTTTAACAATGCCATGAGCTCGGCGGACAGCTCCTCCTTTGCTTTCCGTTCAAAATCAAAGAAACCGAAGATTGCGTTGAGTTCCTTGAGAAATGAAAGGGCTTCTTTCGCGCCGGCCTGCGAAAGCTTTTGGTGAGCGATAAGCGCGTTTATTCCTGATTGGAACTTATAAAGAGCGGCCCAAGCGTTCGGCAGGTTGAAATCAGAGTCCATTGCGGTAGTGAAGCCTTTCCGCGCCGTTGAAACAAGCTTTTTCACTTCGGGGCCTGCCTTTGCGGGAGCCGCGGATTCCTGCGCAGCGAGCAGTTCCTGTATTGTGCTGTTCCAGCTTTCAAGGCCCTTCGCAGCGCGTGCAATTGCCTCCTCGTTGAAATCGACGCGCGAGCGGTAATGGAGCGAGGAAATGAAAAAGCGGAAGGCCTTGGGGCCGGATTTCTGCAGGAGCCCAGGAATTGTGATGAAGTTGCCGAGGCTTTTGGACATCTTCTCGCCTCGCACGTTCAGGAAGCCTGCGTGGAGCCAGTATTTCACGAAAGGCTTTTTGCCTGTGCAGCACTCGCTCTGGCAGATTTCGTTCTCGTGGTGCGGGAAAACAAGGTCAACCGCGCCGCCGTGGATGTCGAACCTGCTGCCGAGGTACTTTGTGCTCATTGCGCTGCATTCGATATGCCATCCCGGCCTGCCTTCGCCCCACGGGCTGGGCCATGAGGGCTCGCCTTCCTTTGCTTTTTTCCAGAGCGCGAAGTCCATCGCCGAACCCTTTTCATACTTGTCGGCTTCAACGCGCGTGCCCGAAACGCTTTTTTTAACTTTTATGCCGCTGAGCTTTCCATAATCCTTGAATTTTGAAATCGCGAAATAAACGCCGTCGTCGGTTTCATAGGCAAAGCCTTTTTCCTGCAGGGTTTTGGCCATATCAATTATTTCCTTGATGTGCTCAGTGACGCGCGGCGTTATGTCCGGGCGCTTGATTCCGAGCGCGTCAATGTCTTTCAGGAATAGCGCGATGTTCCTGTCCGCGAGCTCGAAAATCGATGTGCCTTCCTCTTTCGCGCGCTTTATGATGTCATCATGGATATCGGTGATGTTCACGACATACTTCACTTTGTAGCCGCGGTATTCAAGGTAGCGCCTGATGATGTCGAAAGCCGTGTATGTGCGCGCGTGGCCTATGTGCCCCGGCCCGTAAACCGTGGGGCCGCAGACGTACATGCCGACATGCCCTTTTTTGAGTGGCCTGAACGGCTCGGTTTTGCGCGTGAGCGTGTTGTAGGCCTTGAGCATCGGTAAACCCTCGGTGAATAAGTTAATATAGACAGGGAAATATATTTCTTAAAGGAGACGATTTGATGAAGGTTCCAGCCAAATTGCCCGCAAGAAGGGGCCGGTTGACGCAAAGCATGCTGCCCGGATTTGAAACAGCGGGAATGCTCCCAAGGCAAGTTGAGCAAATGGAGTCATTGCGGGCACGCCGGCGCACAAAGCCTGAACCTGCCGCATTGCGCGCGGCTTTGCTCGAGAACCAGCGGCAGGACAAGTTCACTGCCCTTGAATTCCTCAAAAGGACTTACGGGCTGGTGAGGGCCAGGATGAGGGAACGGGAACCTTACAGGCGGTCGCCGCGGCTCAGGAAATCCATGGGTTTCTTGGGCCCTTATTTCCATGTAAGGGGCAAAAGGGTCGAGTGGCGGCTTGACAGGCTGACAATGAAGGAAGCAGGGGAAATAATTGATGCGTGCAGGGAAACCCTTTCAGGTTTTGGGTGGCGTGAGAGGAATATTGAAAGGGAGTTCCTCGGAGCGCAAAGAAGGGGAAGGGCCAGGGCGATGCATAGATGAAAGCAATGGGAAAAAAGCCGCCGCACGGCCACCCGGAATTTCCGGGAATGTTTGGCGAGCCTTCAGGCGGAAAACCGCACGGCACATTCAAAACACCATACGAAATAATCAGGGCCTCGCCGCTTTTCACCGAAAGGCGCCAGTGGGCAAAGCCGCAGCCACAAGGGGAGCCGTTCAACAGGGCTGAAGCATTGGCAGCAATTGCCTCCACCAAAAACAAGGGGCTTCTGGAATTCCAGGCAAGGGCGCTGCTGGACCTGGCTTACGCGAGGCTTGCGGAACAGGCAAGGAAGAAAAACAGGGGAGCAATGCCGAGGCGCTGGAATGACAAGGACCTTGGAAGGTATTACAGTGCAATCATGGGAAACAGGCTCTCCGGGCAAATGGCCGCACAATGCATAAGGGAGTGCTGGGAGATTGCCCGCGACACCGGAATGCTGCCCGAAGAAGTCATGGGCGACAGGCAGATTTACGATTACCTCGTTTCAAAAGGGCGCGAGTTCGGGAGAAACAGGGCAAAATCAATCCAGCGCGGGCAATGAAATAAAAAATTGGCGAATTATCAGGGTTTTTTGTGGCGGCCTTATTCCTCATCCGCGTCGCTGTCGAACTCCTCGTCAAGCTGCTCCATTTCCTCGAACTTTTTCTCCTGGTCTGTCACAAGCCTGAACTTGCCCTTGCGGACTTCCAGCTCAAGGAGCTCGCCGCACTCCTCGCAGCGCACGAAATCGCCCTCGTCCTTGTCATTGCCGACTTCGTTGTTTTCCTTGCAAACAGGGCACATGCACTTCAAAACCCGAACCACCTATGCGTAAAACTATTAATTAGCCCTCAACAAAACGATTTTAAAGGTTCCCAAAGGGGCGGGGATTGACAGACGGGCTCAAAAAGCCCAGAAGAAGCCCGAAATGAGGGCAAAGGCCACTGCGGATGCGAAGGCGAATATCACCGCGACAAGGCTGTCGGAGAATGCGCTGGTTTCCTTTGCCAGCCTGGAGATTTTTGCTGCTATGTAAAGATATGAAAAGGCGACCCCAAGGCCGATGAGCAGGCCTGCAATGAGCACAACCCAATGGATTGCCTGCGGCTGGGAAGCGATTGAGTAAACCGCGTTGAAAACCTCATAGGAAGTCATCCCTTTATTCTGAAATAGCTGCGGCACGGCAAAGAAGAAAAGCACCGACATTATGAGAAGGGCGAAAAAGTAAACGAGGTTGAAAACCGAGAGGCCCGCCAGCGCAGGAAAGAACTTTCCGCTTGCCGCCTTGCCCTTGAAGCCGAGGAGCAGGATGTAAAGGATTGCGGCTGAAACGAGCCAGCTGAGCAGTGCGGGAACCAGGGCGCGGACAAAAAAAGAGGCGAGGTCTATGCCCGAGCCGAAGATGAACGAAAAGAAAAGCTGTAGGATGAACGGAAGGAGGAAAAAGGCCAACGCCACGCCGAGCCGGGGGGCCTCAAACTGCGACTTCACCAATTTTCCAACAGGGTTCATCCTGACCGCAATTATAAGTGAAAAGGTTGTATTTAAGGATTTTGAGGG
>CAYJRH010000054.1:3811-6835 GCA_964372565.1 uncultured archaeon | reverse complement strand
GGGGGCATATCCTCCTTGGGATAAAATGTTTCCGTGCATCCTTTTGCGGAAAGCCGCTTTAAGCCCTTTTAAAAGCCGTTTAAGGCCTTTGCGGCAAGCAAGAATTTATATTACTTTAATGGGGCAATTAATACTAAGGAAAAACGCGTTTTTTGCGGTTTTTAAGGGGTGTAAGTGATGAAGAATTTGGTGAACAAGGTCATAAAGCTGGCAAAAGATGATGCTGTAAGGCAGAAGGCCTCGCCTTCAGGCTCCAAGAGGAAAGTCGGGCAGAACGACGACGAGCTTATTTCAATGCTGGAGGCCAGCAAGGCAAAAATCAGGGTTGTCGGGTGTGGCGGCGGCGGCTGCAACACGATAAACCGGATGACCGAGGTAGGCATCCTTGGCGCGGAAACCGTTGCGATAAACACGGATGCGCAGGATTTGCTCAAGGTCAAGGCCGACAGGAAAATCCTTATCGGGAAGAAGCTCACGCGCGGGCTTGGCGCTGGTTCAGACCCTTCTGTGGGCGAGGCTTCGGCGCAGGAATCCATTGATGATTTGGGCGAGATGCTCGGCGATTCCGATTTGGTTTTCATCACGTGCGGGCTTGGCGGCGGCACGGGAACCGGTTCTGCCCCTATTGTTGCCGAAATCGTGAAGCACAAGAAGGCGCTGACAATCGGCGTTGTCACTTTGCCGTTCAGTGTTGAGGGCAAGAAAAGGATAGAGAACGCGATGGTCGGGCTCGCGAACCTGCGCAAGAGCGCGGACACGGTCATTGTAATACCAAACGACAAAATACTCGAAATCGCGCCGGACCTGCCGATCAACGCGGCGTTCAAAGTCGCGGATGAAGTTCTTACGAACGCCGTGAAAGGCATCACTGAAATGATAACAAAGCCCGGCTTAATCAACCTGGACTTCGCGGATTTGCGCACAATCCTCGAAAAGGGCGGCGCCGCGATGATCGGCCTCGGCGAAAGCACCACGCAGGGCGGCAGCTCGGACTCAAGGGCGCTCGAAGCCGTTGAGAACGCGCTCACCTCGCCGCTGCTGGATGTGGACATTTCGAATGCGGGAAGGGCGCTCATCAATGTCGTCGGGGGCTCTGACATGACATTGCGCGAGGCGGAGATGATTGTCGAGGCTGTCGCCGCGAAGATTAGCGGCAACGCGCACATCATCTGGGGCGCGATGATTGACGACACAGCCGCGAAGGGCCAGATCCAGGCAATGGTTGTCATTGCTGGCGGGCGCTTCCCTTACCTTGATGACGACGGCAAGCCGCACACAGGCCCGATAGATTTGGGGATACAGTTCGCGGACTGACAACAGTTCAGCTATTTGGTTTTGCTAGTCCCACTCTTATGGGTGGGTTTATTCTCTTTTTCTCCGCGTAAGTTTTTTTTAAACAAGTCCTGAAAAGCAAAGGCGGACAATGGAAAAAATAAAGGACAAAGCAGTATCAAAAGCCTGAATCCTTGCGATAATATCTTTTTCCGAAGGAAATGTTTTTTTCAAATTCCAGCAGCCTTTCACAAATTTTCAGTTTTTTAAGTGTCTTGGAATCATGCTTGAGTCTATTGTACTCATCTTTGGATATTACAATTGTGTTTTGGCTCATGTCCAGATATCCTGTTTAATCCTATAAATAAGTTTTCCTAAGGCTTCGCAGGCTTCCCCCGCCTAAAATTCCAACGGCATCCCTTTAAATTCGTTTTTAGTTTGAATTTAGTCTGTTTTGTTATGTTCGATTGGAGCGAGTTCGTGCAGTCAAGCACAAGGATATTCAACGTTTCGCGCAAGCCCAACATGCAGGAGTACCGCAACATTGCGCTTGTAACGGGAATCGGGATTCTCCTGATTGGGATTATAGGCTATCTTGTGAAGCTTATCCTCGAAGGCATTATCCGCATTTGAAACGTCATCGAAAAAGAAAAAGAACAAAATGCGGCCGAAAAAGAAAGAGAATTTCGTTTATGGCAACTCTTGAGGATTTCTCGAAGCTCGACATCCGCGTCGGCCGAATTGTTTCTGTCGAGGATTTCCCCGAAGCGCGGAAACCCTCTTACAAGCTCAATATTGATTTTGGCCCCGGGATTGGGGCAAAGCGCTCCTGCGCCCAGCTCGTGAAAAACTATTCCATAAAGGAACTCGAAGGCAGGCTGGTCTTGTGCGTTGTCAATTTCCCGCCCCGCCAGATAGGCCCCGAGGTTTCCGAAGTGCTTACGCTTGGCACGCCGGATGAGAATGGAGATTGCGTGCTTATAGAGCCCGGCAGGAATGCAGTTCTTGGCGGGAAGCTGTACTGACATTTTGCGGAAAAAGCAGCTTCATTTCTTCCCGATAAGCTTCATGACTTCTGCCATGAACGCCGGCAAATCGGCAGGGTAGCGCGATGAAACGAGGTTGCCGTCAACCACCACTTCCGCGTCTTCCCACTTTCCGCCCGCGGCCTTGATTTCCTCGGGCACGCCGTCGTGCCAGAACGAGGTCATGCGCCTGCCCCTTACAAGGTCGGCCGAAACAAGCGTGTAAGGGCCGTGGCATATTGCCGCAACCGGCTTTTTCTCCGCGAAGAACCGCTTTGCGATTTCCTGCGCCTTTATGCTTTTCCTCACAGTGGCAGGTGCGCCGTCGGGGAATCCCCCGGGAAGCAAAAGAAGGCCGTAATTGCCGGGGTCGATTTCATCAAATGCCAGTTCTATGTCGAGCCGGTACCCGTGCTCGCCCTGAATGTGCCCCTTTACCGGGCCGGCGATGTCAACTTCAATTCCCGCCTCAAGGAGCCTGAAATAAGGGTAATACACTTCGAGGTCCTCGAATTCGTTCGCGGTGAGAGGATAAGCGCCCTCATTTTGGCGTTTTTCTTCGCGGCCATTGTAGGCATGTGCCGGGGCAACCTTTTTAAAACATTTTAATGAGACTCTTGTAGTAATTCAACCCTTTTCTTTCTGTTCCAGAAAGAAAAGCGTTGGCGGAAAAGAAAGATATCCTCTTAATTCTCCGAAACAATGTGTTTTTTAGTGGTTTGAATGA
>CAYJRH010000054.1:0-3711 GCA_964372565.1 uncultured archaeon | reverse complement strand
ACAATGTGTTTTTTAGTGGTTTGAATGATATTCACGGTAAGGACTACTGTCAGCCAGGAGAGCCTTGTTGTCGACATCCTGTCGAACAAGATTAAGAAGGAGGACCTGAACATCTACTCGATTTCGGTCATCCCCGGCCTCAAGGGCTACATACTCATTGAAGGCGACAACGAAGTCACGATCAGGAGGGCGCTGTTCAACACCTCGCATGTCAAGGGCAAGGGGATTGTCGGCGGCGAAGTCAAGGTTGACGAGCTCTCGGGTTTGCTCGAGGCAAAGCCCCTCATGAAGAGCATAAAGGAAGGCATGAAGATTGAAATTATTGCGGGGCCTTTCAAGGGCGAAAAGGCGAAGGTAATGAGGGTCAACGACACAAAGGAAGAGGTTACCGTCGAGCTCATGGAAGCCGCGGTCAGGATACCTGTAACGATTTCGGCGGAGCAGATTAGAATCATTAACGAGTGACAGAAAAAAACGGGTGCTTGGAAGGGGTTGAAAAAATGGCGGAAATAAGCGCACTGGTCGAAGGCGGAAAGGCGACGGCAGGGGCGCCGCTCGGGCCCGCGCTCGGGCCGCACGGCGTGAACATCGGGAAAATAGTCGCCGAAATAAACGAGAAGACAAAGAACTACTCGGGGATGAAGGTTCCCATTACGATTGAAATCGACAAGCAGAAGAACGTGAACATCACGGTCGGCTCGCCTCCAATGAGCGCGCTGATAGTCAAGGAGCTCAAGGCGCCGAAGGGAGGCGCGAACCAGCGCACCGACACAGTCGGCAATTTGACAATGGAACAGGTCAAAAAGCTCGCAGAGATGAAGCTCGAGGCCCTGACTTCGACAAGCATTTACTCCGCGGCCCGCGAAATCATCGGCACATGCAACTCCATGGCGGTTACAATAGAAGGCAAGCGCGGCAAGGAAATGCAGAAGGAAATCGCGGAAGGCAAGTGGGATTCGGTCCTGAAAGGTTAAATTCGGCGATTCCTGAATGCCTTTAAAAACCTTCTGAAATGCATTATACTTAACTAAAAGCCCTGATTTTAGGGCCGCAGCCCCGCTTTAGGGGCGATACCAATTCGTTGGTAGGCGAACAAAATGGAAAAAAAGGACATTGCACAGGCACTGCGTTTCTGCCGCGAGTTCAGCAAGAAGCGCAAGTTCGAGCAATCGGTCGAGTTCACCCTGAACTTCAAGGGCCTCGATTTCAAGAAGCCCGAGAACCGCATAGAGGTCGACGTGAGGCTTCCGCACTCCACGGGAAAGAAAGCCGCAATAAGGTCGCTCATTTTTGTCAACGACGCCAACTTCGCGCAGGAAATCAAGAACATTGTGAGCCGCGTCATTCTGGAATCCGAGATTGCGACGCTCAAGAAGAAGGACGCGGATTTGCTGATGAGGGATTACGATATTTTCCTCGCCGAAGGCGCCGCAATCCTTTCAGTTGCAAAGCACCTTGGGCAGCAGCTCGCGCCGAAAGGCAGGATGCCAAGGCCTATCAAAGCCTCGGTTTCTGACGTTGAGCAGGCGCTGAGGAACGTGAGCACTTTCACAAAGGTTTCCAACAAGAAGGGCAAGTTCATGCCCGTAATACACACTCTTGTTGGCAAGGAGAGCATGAAGGACGAGCAGATTGTCGACAACGCCTGGGAAGTGTACCAATCGGTTTTGAACGTGCTTCCGACGCATGAAGGCAACCTCAAATCCGTTTTTCTCAAGCTTACAATGGGCAAGCCCGTTAAAATCGGGCAGAAGTATGACGCCTCTTTCTCGCAGTGGGCCGCCCAGAAGCCTGCAAAGGGGGTTGTTGGCCAATGACTTCGCACACAAGGAAGTGGAAGGAAGACCAGCTCGAGCAGCTGAAGAAGCTTGTCGCAAAGCACAAGGTCATTGCCGTTGCGGACATAAGGCTTTTCCCCTCGGCGCTTTTCGCGCAGATGAGGAAAAAGCTCCACGGCAAGGCAGTGATCAAAGTCTCCAAGACGAAAGTGATCAGGAAGGCGCTTGAAGGCCACGCGCACGCCAAGGAGCTCACGAATTTCGCCCAGGCCAACTGCGCGCTGATTTTCACCGACATGAACCCGTTCGAGCTTTACGGTTTCCTCAAGAAGAACAAGGGCAAGGTTGCCGCCAAGGTCGGCGGAATCGCGGAAGACGACATCATTATCCCTGCGGGAGACACAGGGTTGCCTCCCGGCCCGGCGCTCTCTGATTTGAAAGGCGCGGGGTTGAAGGTTGCCGTGCAGGGCGCGACTATTGCGATTACCGAGGACAAGGTCGTCACAAAGAAAGGCGCCGCTGTCACTGCCCCTGTTGCAGCCACTCTTTTGAAGCTCAACATCTTTCCTTTCAAAGTTGGGATGAAGCTCTCCGCGGCAACCGAGAACGGCCAGCTGTTCAGGGGGGAAATCCTCGACATTGACACCGATAAAGTGTTTTCCGACTTTGTCAGGGCGCATAAGGGCGCATTCAACTTGGCAATTAATGCGGCCATCACAAACAAGGCCACAATCGGGCTGCTGCTCTCCAAGGCCTTCAATGAGGCAAAGGCAGTTGCAATGGAAGGCAGGGTAATGAACTCCGCCACAATCGGCCACTTTTTGGGCCACGCACACAAAGCCGCGAAGCACATCAAATCAAAGGTAAAGGAGGGCGCCCCCGCAGCCTAAAAGCCACGGGTTAAATATTTTGCTTAATAATCATAATGTATAAGCCAACCGAGGTGAAAAACGATGGAATACGTGTACGCAGCAATGCTCCTGCACTCCGCAAAGAAGGAGGTCAACGAGGCGCATGTGAAGAAAGTCCTTGAGGCTGCCGGAATAGCGGCAGACGACTCGAAGGTCAAGGCGCTCGTTGCTTCGCTCAAGGACATAAACATTGACGAGGCAATCCAGAAGGCGGCAGTCGCAGCTCCTGCAGCGGCGGCAGCGGCACCCGCAGCGGGGCCGGCAAAAGCCGAGAAGGAGAAGGAAGTCGATCCCAAGAAGAGCGAGGAAGACGCAGCGGCGGGGCTCGGAAGCCTCTTCGGTTAGAATTCAACAGTTCCGGCTGTTGGGTACGGAAGTTACCCCCTCGCTTGTGCGAGGGGATAAGCTGGCACTCGCAGCAAGAACCTCGGGAAGGGTTTGCGCCCTTCTTCTATTTTTTCTTTTTTTAATTAGTACCACCCGTCTTTTTTATGGGCCCTATCGTGCTGTTTTTGGCTCTTGAAGACCCAGAGGTTGCCGCGCGAATTGTTTCCCTTGTCCCTGTCCTTGTGGTGGACGACTTCGCCTCTGCGCAGCGGCCTGCCGAGCTTGTCTTCTGCGACCCATTTGTGCACCGGTGTTCCGCTGTCTGAAAATCTCCTGTAGCCTTTTTTGTCGTAATAGTAGTCTGCCATGTTCAAGTCTCCATATTCGATGGTGCTTTGTCGGTATTTATTCGGTTTGGGGGTTGGGTGCCGGTGCGATGATTAATTTTTTTCTTGTCTTATGATAATGCTTGCTAACACAAATGAAATAATGAGGGATATTATTACATCCAAAACCAAAGTTATAGGATTGAATGTATCCGGGCCATTGTAAGTTGTGAACGGAAATCCACGCAGAAGCCACAGCCTACACCGTAACAAAGGCGCTTGGCTTGGAAAACAAATCCTCGAAATATTTGGCACTTTATAGTGGCGATAAGGCCAAGATTCTTGAGAGCCTTGAGGTAATCTCGAAAA
>CAYJRH010000053.1:2478-6881 GCA_964372565.1 uncultured archaeon | reverse complement strand
GTTTGCGTCTCCGAGTGGCATGATGTTGGTTAGTGCTGTCCAGTCTACTTTGGCGTTCCATGTGGAGGCTGATGAGATGTTTGCGTCTGCGAGTGGCATGCGTGCGTTTAGGTTCCCGTCGAAGTATTGTTGGAAGGTTGTGTATCCGATTTTGTTGTTCCATGTTGTTGCTGATGCTATGTTTGCGTCCGGCACCGGAAAGAGCGCCGACACTTGCGCCCAGCTTGGGTAACCGCTTATCGTGCCATAAATGTTCCCTGTCGCGTTTATGTCGCCGATTACATTGAGCGTGTTTGCCGGGGCTGTTGTCCCTATCCCGAGCCTCTTGAGAGTGTTGTCCCAGTGCAGATTGCCGTCAGAGGTCAGCAGCGTGCCTGTCGAGAACGGGATGCGGCCCGAGGCGAACGAAGCGCTCCCCGTGCCGCCGTATGCAAGCCCGAGCGCGGTCGCGAGCGTGAGCGTCCCGATTGAGGCGGTTGTTGCGTTGAGGTCGATGCCGAAGATGCCTTTCCACCTGCGCGAATCCGAGCCAAGATACCATGTATTGTTTATGAGCGGCTGGTAATCGCCGTTCATGTCGATTGCGGTTACTGTCGCGGCGTTCAGGTCGTTGAGTATGATTATGCTCTGCGCGTAGAGGATGCCGTTCTGGATGCTCAGCCCTCCGCCCCCGAAGCCGCCGCTGAAGTTCGCCTGGTTGGTGAAGTCCCAGATGCCCGTAATGGTTTCATTCGCGGCCTTGCGCGCGTATACTGCGTTGAAATCCGCGCCCCAGTTGAAGTTGTTCAGGTCCGCGCCGCTCTTGGAAATCTTGCCCCAGTCGATTGCAGCATTGGAGGCGATGTCGGCGTTCACTATCGTGCTGTCGGTTATGTTCGCGGAGTTCACGTCTCCCCTCGATGACTCGAACTGTTTCCTTTCATTTCCGTTGAAGTCGAGGTCGGAGCCGTTGACCGCAATATCAAGGTAGTAAATCCACCCATAGTTCAGGTCCAGCGAAACCGAGCCCGAGCCGAGCATCACGTCAAAAATGCCGTTGATTATCTGCCTGTTGAAGTCCGAGCCGGAGTCATAAATAAGGTTCCCGCCCGCGTTCGCGTCATAAATGTACGCCCGCACATCCCCGGAAGAAATGTTCGAGCCGCCGCTTGTTGCCTTTCCATGCAGCGCCATCAGCTGCTGCACAGCGAACCCGTTCAAAGCAAAAGCGAGCAAAAACACGAAAATCGCGGCAGAAAACGCTATGTTTCTGGCGTATGCGCCCCGCTGCAGCCTAGATTCAGGCTTTATATGCCCCAATTTCACCCGACTCGCCTTTATATTAGGACTTAACCCAGAGTATGAGGCGATATTAGAATATATATCTTACTTAATTGTTCGGGCGACCCAAATTGCCCGTGTGGGCAATTTCCGCCGGCGGGTTTACGCGCTGCGCGCAGCCTTTTTTTCCACGGTTTTGTTTGCAGTCCTTTCATCGGCAGCAGCCCACCGGAACCAGAAATAATAGAACCCGGCAATCGTAACAAACAGGAAAACCCTGAAGAGCAAATCATGGCTGAAAATGCCCGCGTCAAGCCCGAAAAACCTGATTATGAGGATGCTTGAAATTATCCTCGCGAAGTTGAATAAAACTATCGCAATCGTTCCGGCAACAATTCCCGCAGCCCTTTTCCCCAAATCTATTCCCGCGCTCGCAAGCACCGCGGCCCACACAATTGTGAGCTCAAGCAGGCCTGTGCAGAGGTAGCTGATGCCTACCGGAACTGCAAAAGCATCAAGCTTCACCAGCACGGGGTCCTTAAAAGAAACTACTTCGCCCCCGATGCCCAGGATTTTCAGGGCAGCGAGCGTGCCAGAAGCGTAAAACTGCTCGAACCACGCCAGCGGAAAAAGCGAAATAACGTAGCTGAAAAGCAGGAAAAATGCGGTGATTCCCAAAAGGAATTTTCCCGCCGCGAGCACTGCCTTGTTTTGCGCGGCATCCTGTTTGCGCTTCGCCGGCAATTGCCGCATTTCCGCGGATTTGTTTTTTTGCGCCGCGCTTTTACCCTGACCCATTTTTGCCATGGACGTGCCCCAAGACCTTATACTAAAGTATAATAATAAGGATTCCCAATTTATAGCCGAAATGTCGGGGTTTTTGGCTTGAAGATAGAGGGCTTTGAAGTCGGTCCTTATGTGGTGCGCGAGGAGGGCGGCAAGCGCACCCTCGTCATTGACGTGCGCGACGCTTTTTACACGCCTTCAATTGCCGATGACAGGAACTGCCGCTACCACGTGATGCGCGTCCTCACGGAAGCCGAAGCGGACCTGATCGTGCTCGCGGAAAAATACGAGCGCGTTTATGACGAGGGCCAGACAAGGCTGCTCGCGGAAATCGCGGCGCTTTACATAAAGTTCGAGGCGGATTCGGTCTGGAGCTTCTCGCATTTGGGCAGCGCCGAGGTTGAGACAGAAAAGGATTTCGGCGAGCGCCACAACATCATTGTGAGGGTAACGCACGACGACCTTCTCTATGACCCCGTTGAATCATATTTTTTGCTCCTGCAGGAAATCACGCGCGAAACCCAGAGGCTCCAAAGCGTAGCGCAGGAGAGGCGCTCAACGGTTTACTTCAAGACGCTTGCGGGCATAAGGGCGCAGATGGAGGCAACGCGCCTCATCTCGGGCGCGCGGCAGATTATTTCAAAGCTCGAGAAGATGCCAGACACCGCCGAGATTTACCGCACCTTCTTCGAGGCGCAGGTAAAGCCAAGCCTTTTTTACTCGCGCGTCATTTTCGGCGATGAGGACGCGCTCGAGCTCCTTGACGAGTACTCCGTGAAGGAAGCCACGGTGCAGATTTTCAGGCACCCGGACAAGACCGAAAGGCTCTACTTCATCAACCTGCCGGAGTACTCGCTCCCCCCCGAGAAGTTCCTGCTCGTGAACAAGACAATCGAGACGGTGAAATCCTACCAGCCGGGAAAGGCGTCGCTCTCAAACCTCGCGCGCAGCAGGAGGTATTTCGAGCGCATTTACCAGTCAACGCTCCGCGAAATCGCGAAGGCGGAGCGCATCGAGGCCAGCAACGAGGAAATAATCGAGCTCTCGCAGGTCGTCGCGCGCTACACGGTCGGCTATGGCGTGCTCGAGATGCTGCTCTCGGACAGGAGAATTACGGACATCTACATCGACGCGCCTATCGGGAGCAAAACCATTTACCTGGTCCATTCCGAGTTCGGCCAGTGCCAGACAAACATCGTTTACGCCCAGAAGGAGGCCGACAGGATTGTCTCGAAGCTGCGCGCGATGTCAGGAAGGCCCTTTGACGAGGCCCACCCCGTGCTTGATTACGATTTGCCGGATTTCGAGACAAGGGTCGCCGCCATTGCGCCCCCCCTCTCTCCCGACGGGATCGCGTTCGCATTCAGGCTGCACAAGACGACCCCATGGACGCTCGCGCAGTTCGTGGACGTGAAATACATGTCGCCGCTCGCCGCGGGCCTGCTGTCTTTTTTCATCGATTCGCAGGCGACGATGCTCGTGACAGGCTCGCGCGGCTCGGGAAAAACCTCGCTTCTGAGCGCCCTCATGCTGGAAATAATGCAGAACACCAGGATAATTTGCCAGGAGGACACTTTAGAGCTCCCTATCGATTACATGAAGAAAATCGGGTTCAACGCGCAGCGCCTCAAGACCCGCTCGCCCATCGGCACGAGCGAAAACGACAACGAGGTCGCGCCCGAAGAGGCGCTGAGGACAGCTCTCAGGCTCGGCGACAGCGCGCTCATTGTGGGCGAGGTGAGGAGCAAGGAGGCAAAAGTTTTGTACGAGGCGATGCGCGTCGGCGCGGCAGGGAACATTGTTATGGGCACAATCCACGGCGACAGCGCTTATTCAGTTTGGGACAGGATTGTGAACGACCTGGGGGTTCCCACAACTTCTTTCAAGGCAACTGATGTCGTTGTAGTTGCGCGGCCGATAAGGTTCAAGGGCTCGCTCGAGAGGCACAGGCGCGTTGTCCAAGTGACGGAAGTGAAGAAGCACTGGAACAACGACCCAGATGACGAGGGCGGCCTGCTCGACCTCATGAGCTATGACACGGGCAAGGACAACCTCTACCTCATTGAGGATAATTTGAAGGAGAGCGACCTCTTCACGAAAATCAGCGACATCTCAGGGTTAAACATCGAAAAAATCTGGAAGGGCATAAGGACAAATGCCGAATCAAAGGCGTTCATGGTCGAGATGAAGAACGAGTTCAAGATGCCCGAGCTTCTCGAGGCCGAGAACACCGTTGTCGCGAACAACAAGCTCATGCTCCTGAAGGAGGAGCAGCTCGGGGAGTTCGGCTCGGTTGATTATGATGAAGTCCTCGGGAAATGGAAGAACTGGGTGCGCAACAGCTTCATCAAGCGCGT
>CAYJRH010000053.1:0-2378 GCA_964372565.1 uncultured archaeon | reverse complement strand
CGCAACAGCTTCATCAAGCGCGTAAAGGGGCGGAAGTGAATGCCACAGCCCAAACCAGATGCCCGCGCCCCGTCCATCGGCGACGTTTACCGCCGCATCAGGGTTACGCCCGAAGACTTTTCAGGGGGCGAAGGCCGCCTCACGAAAGAGCCCGACCCGTTCTTCGTTGGCCTGTGCAAGCGCCTCAGCAGGATAATGCCCTCGCTCGGCCGCAGCGGCAAATTCACCAGGAAAAACCAGGATGCAATAGATTTCCTGAAATGGAGGCTCTCCGCACAGGAGTTCGCCGCGGCTTCCACGATATTCCTGCTGCTCGTGTTCGCCGCGGCGTTTGCCCTCGCCATAATCGCGATTTCCATTCCATTTATTGAAAACCTCATAACCCTCATCGGCGGAACCGAAATCGGGGGCTATGCCGTCGCATTCCTCCCGCCAATCATCATTGCGGCGTTCGCTTCGAACTTCTTCAGCACCTACCCAGAAACCGCGGCAAGGCGCGAGCAGACCCGCGCCCTTACTTATGTGCCTGAAATACTCGGGTACATGGTGATGTCGATAAAGCTCGTGCCAAACCTCGAAAAGGCGGTTGAGTTTTCCGCTGAGCACGGCAAGGGGAAAATCGCGCGCGATTTCAAGGACCTCATCTGGGCCGTCCAGCTCGGCACATTCAATTCGCTTTCCGAAGGCCTCGACGCGCTCGCTTACCAGTGGGGGAAATACAGCGACGAGTTCAAGCGCGCACTCATGAGGATAAGGGCTTCCGTGATAGAGAACTCCGAATCGAAAAGGTACGCGATGCTCGACGCGACCGTTTCGGAGATGCTCGAGAGCATCAGGAACAAGATGGAAAAATACGCCCGTGAATTGTCGCAGCCGAGCACGATGCTCTTCTACATCGGCGTCCTCCTGCCGCTGCTGCTCATAATCATACTCCCTGTCGGAAGCTCGTTTTCCGGCGCGCCGCTCGCAAACCCCCTCGTGCTTTTCGCCATATACAATATCGCAATACCTCTCGTCACAATAGCGTTCGCGTACAACCTCATCCAGAGCAGGCCCCCGACTTACGAGCCGCCCGTCATCCCAGACAGCTATGAGGGGCTGCCCCGCAAGTGGCGCGCAAACATCCGCGGCATCTCAATCGACTGCCGCCTTGCCGCGGCGCTCGTCCTCATTGTGGGGCTCTCCGCCTCTTACATAATTTCCACGGAGGGAATCCCGCCAAAATTCGCCTGGGATACCTTCGGCATCAAGGACAAGACAAAGCAATTCATACAGCCCGACCTTTCGAAAGAAGAGGCCCTGAAGCGCGCCGGAAGGCCCGCGACTTTTTTCGCGCTTGATGAGACGGGCCGGAGGTACGCGGAGGTGTATTCGCAGCTCTCGCGCGGCGCGGGTGAAGGCGAGTCTGCTTCCGTTGCCGAAAGGGCGAAGGTGCAGGTGCTTTCCGAGGAGCAATTGTTCTTCTCCGAGGCCGAGAACGATGTCGCCCCGTACAGATTGGTTTTCGGCGTGCTGATTGCATTTTCGCTTGCGGTTTTCATGGTGCTCTATTACTCGAACATCTACAAGCGCAGGGTGCAGGAGGAGGTGCAGGCAATGGAAAGCGAGTTCAAGGACACGCTGTACATCCTCGCGTCGCGCATGGGCGAGAACAAGCCCGTGGAGGACGCGATAAAGCACGTAACAGAATTCCTGCCCGACCTCAAGATTTCCCAGAGGGTTTTCGCCAAGACCCTTGACAACATCAACCTCGCGGGAATGCCGCTTGAGCAGGCGGTGTTCGACGAGTACAACGGCTCCGTCGCCAAAATCCCTTCAACTATTATCAAGGGCTCGATGAAAATGCTCGTCGACTCGGTGCAACTCGGCGTGAACGTCGCGGCGCGCACGCTCATTTCCCTCTCCATACAGCTCCAGAATTCCGAGAAAGTGAACAGCCAGCTCAAAATCCTCGTTTCGGATGTCACTGGCACGATGAAGACAATGACGCTGTTCATCGCGCCGATTGTCCTTGGGATAACCACGAGCCTGCAGAGAATAGTGATTGTGACGATATCCTCAATTGCGGCGTCAAATGTGGTTTCGGGCTCCTCCGCATCCGGCGCCGAATCATCATTCGGCAGCGGCTTCTCGAACTTCGCTTCAAGCGGCTTCATCAAGCCCGAATCCATCGCCAACATCGCGACGCCGACGCAGTTCATCCTCATTGTCGCGCTCTACATTGTCGAGCTCGTGCTGATAATGACTTACTTCACGACAAAAATCGAGGAGGACAACGACCTCATGGTGAAGATAAACATCGCAACATACCTCCCCATCGCCGTAATTATGTTCGTAATCAGCATGATTGTCTCGAACGCGCTGGTGGGGTCGATATA
>CAYJRH010000052.1:0-7161 GCA_964372565.1 uncultured archaeon | reverse complement strand
CGTCGGAAGGGCGCGCCCTATCATCGCCTTGGGGCTCGATAGGCCGTGCTTCGCAATCAAATTCATTTTCCCGCCCCCGAAGATTCAGCAAGCTCAATAGCCTTCAAACATGCGCCCGCTTTCCTTTCCGTTTCAAGGAACTCCTGCTCGGGGACCGAATCGTGCACAATCCCCGCGCCCGCGCGGATATACGCTTTCCCTTTCCGCAGGCTCATGCTCCTTATCACAATCGCAGAATCGAAATCGCCGGAAGGGGTGAGGTAGCCTATGCTTCCGCCATAAAAACCGCGCCTTGACTTCTCGTTCATGCGCAGCAGCTTCATCGCCTCGACTTTCGGTGCGCCTGTGAGCGTCCCCATGTTCATTGAGGCAAGGTAAGCATGCAAAGCATCAAGCCCGTGCTTCAAATTTCCGGAAACCCTGCTAACAAGGTGCTGCACATGCGAATACTTCTCAACCGTGTAAGGCTGCCCGCAAACGCGCGTTCCGGGCTCTGAAACGCGCGCGACATCATTCCGCGCAAGGTCAATGAGCATTGTGTGCTCGGCAAGCTCCTTCCTGTCGGTTTTCAGCTCTGCCTCAAACCTTGAATCCAAATCTGCGTCGATTTTGCCGTGCGCATCAAAGCCGCGCGGCTTTGTTCCCGCAATTGGCCGTATTTCAATCCGCTTCCTGCCATTGCCTTCCACCTTGATGAATGTCTCCGGGCTGCTGCCAAGGAGGATGCCGCTTGAGTTGTTGAAGTAGAACATGTAAGGGCTCGGGTTGAGCCTGCGCAGCTCGGCGTAAATGTCGAACGGCTCTGCAGTATACTCCGCAATTATTGTCCTCGAGGGCACAACCTGAAAAACGTCCCCCGCAAGCACGTTCTTCTTCAGCTTTGCAACCATTTTCACGAACTCGCCCTTGGGCGTGTCGGTCGAAACCTTAAGCCTCTTTCCAGAGGGCCTTCTGCGGGGCGGCACCTGCGCCTTGAGCGCTTTCCTGTAGGAGTCAATCGCCTTTGCGCACCTTTCCGCCTCGCTTTCCCTTTCCTCGCGGCCGAACACCAGCGCATTTGCGACGAAGAGCGTCCTCAAGTTGCGGTGGTCGACAATGAAAAAATGGTCGTAGAAATTCATCTCGAAATCCGGTTCCTTTAATATATCGGTTTTGTTTTTCGGCAGCTTTTCGAACTGGTCGATGAAATCATAGCCGATGGCGCCCATGAGGCCGCCATAAATCGCCATCTGCGAACTAATGGGCTTCAGCGCGAATGCTATCCGCCTCAGCACATCCATGCCGGTCGGCATGCGGAGCTTTTCCGCCTCGCTGATTATTTCAGGGTTCTCAGGAATCTCCCCGGTAATTCTTTCGGAGTTTGCCTTTACATTCTTTGCAAAAGCAAAGCCGTTCCTTATGTGCGCGAGGAAGCGTTTCCCTGTTGCGTTCAGCGCAACGACCTCGAACTTCCTTCCCCTTCCGGTTGCCCTTAAGCAAGGCTCCGCCGAGCCGATGCTTTTCTCGCCGTATTTTGTGACGACATCGGCGCTTTCGAGCAGTATGCATCCCTTTTTCCTTCCATAATCAGAGAGCTTCCTGAAGAAATCCTCGGCGTCGAGCGCCCCTCCCAATTCCTCATAAATTGAGACGATGCTGCCCGGCCTTGCGGACTTCAGTTCCTCGATTCCGTGCATGTTTTCATCCCGTTTTTTTGAGTTTTCTTTTCTTTTTGGTACAGCTTTTTTTACATTTTCTTTTCTTTTTGCTACAGCCCCTTGCAGAACTTTGTTCTGCGAGGCCTCGCACCAAAGGTGCAAGGTTTTCCTTTTCTTTGCCGCGCAAAGAAAAGCAAAAGGTATGGGGACACGGGGATTTGAACCCCGATCATCTGGTCTGGAGCCAGACGCACTACCAGGTTATGCTATATCCCCGTCAGTTTCCATTGCCGCTCCTGCAGCCTGAAGGCACGCGAAAAGAAAGAAGAAGCGGAAAAACAGGGATTATTGAATCGGCAGAAGTAGGTCTAATCAGTTCACTCGAAACCGAAACGGCTCCAAAGTAAATCCCTTCTTGCCATCAAAATCATACTTATTTGCCCCTATAACCCTATTTAAACCCTAGCCCTTTTTTGCCCCAAAAAGCATTTTATCGTGCGTTTCCTTGGTCAAATAACCCTCGCCGCTCATGCCGCTTTCTGCGAGGAAATAAGCGGCTTTTGTCTTGTGCGGAAGGTAATCCACATAGTAAATGCAGTCATTCGGCAGCTCGATCGACATTTTTTCATTCGGGGCAAGGCCGAGCAGGTTGCCGAGGAGCAGCCTGCAGATGCCGCCATGCGTAACAACCAAAATCGTGCGGCTCGAATACTTTTCGCGGAACTCCTTCAGCAGCGGCCTGACGCGGTTTTCATCGGCCTGCTTGTAGCTTTCCCCGCCTTCGTGCACAAACCCGTATTTGTTGTCGACGCGCTCGGTCCAGTCTCCCGGAAATTTCATTTCGATTTCGTGCCTGTCCATGCCTGAGTATTTGCCGAGGTCGACTTCCATCAGCTCCCCGCGGAAATTTATTTTATTTTCGGGGTGGAATTTTATTATTTCCTCGATGGTCTGCCTGCAGCGCTTCTGCGGCGAGCAGGACACCGCATCGAACTTTTCCCCTTCCAGCTTCTGTGCAACAAGCTTCGCCTGTTCCATGCCCCTTGCATTGACGGATGTTTCAACCCTTCCCTGCAGCCTCTGCTGCGAGTTCTGGTCGGTTTCGCCGTGCCTGCAGATTATTATTCGCATTGCCGTCCCACAACCCTACTTTGAATTTCCCGCCGCAAAACCGTTTAAACAAGAGTCCTTCCAACGGCTTTCGCAACGAGCTTCAGCTCGCCGTAGAGCTTCTGGAACTCCGCCGGCTTCAATTGCTGTGCCTGGTCGGAAACCGCGTGCTCGGGATCATTGTGCACTTCAATCAGCAGCCCATCTGCCCCGACAGCAACAGCGGCCTTGCTGAGCGCCGGAATCGGGCCGCGCTTTCCCGCGGCGTGGCACGGGTCGACAATCACAGGCAGGTGTGTCAGCTCTTTCAAGAGCGGAATGACGCTCAGGTTGAGCGTGTTCCTTGTCTGCGGCTCGAAAGTGCGTATTCCGCGCTCGCAGAGAATGACGTTGCTGTTGCCCTCGTTCATTATGTACTCGGCAGCAAAGAGCCATTCCTCGAGCGTTGTTGAAACCCCGTTCTTCAATATCACGGGCTTGTCGACTTTGCCGACTTCCTTGAGCAAATCGAAGTTCTGGGTGTTGCGGGCGCCGATCCTGATTATGTCGACATGCTTCGCTACGGCCTCGACGTTGCGCGTGTCCATCACCTCGGTCTCGACAATCAGCCCTGTTTCCTTCCTCACTTTGTCAATGAGCTTCAGGCCTGCAAGCCCCATGCCCTGAAAAGCGTAGGGCGAGGTGCGCGGCTTGTATGCCGAGGCGCGGAAAACCCGAACGCCCATTTTTTTGAGAGTGTTTGCAATGCCGAATATCTGCTCCTCGCTTTCGACGCTGCACGGCCCCGCCATCATCACCACTTCATTGCCGCCGACTTTCACTCCCCTGCCCAGGTCAATGACGGAATTTTCGGGGTGGATTTCGCGCGAGGCGCGCCTGTAGGGCCTCTGTATCGGCATCACCTGCTCGACAAAATCAAGCGATTCGAAAACTTCCTTGTCGATTTTCTTCTCGTCGCCGATAACCCCGACAATGGTTTTGGTTTCGCCCTCCGAGACATGCGCCTTCAATCCCGCCTTCTTGATTATTTCGACCACATGGTCTATTTCCTTGCGTGTCGCTCCCTTTTCCATCACTATTATCATAGCTTCCCCTCCTGCAAGCAATCCATCACCCTTTTCGAAATTGCGTCAGCATCAAGCCCGTATTTTTTGTACAGGTCTGCCGGCTTCCCGGATTCCGCAAAAGAATTGCCCAGGCCTACCATTGCAAGGCGGCATCCCGGCTTCTTTTGGGCAATGGCCTCTGCAACCGCGGCACCAAGGCCATGCACCACGCCGTCCTCGGCGCTCACAACAAGGCTTTTCCGCGCTTCCTTCTCAACAGCCTTTACATCAAGCGGCTTCACGGAGGCGCAATCCAAAACCGAAACCGAAACCCCTTTCTCTGCAAGCATCTCCGCCGCCTTCATTGATTCCGCCACAAGGGGCCCGATTGCCAAAATCGACGCATCGGCGCCCTCCCGAAGGACGGTTGCTTTCCCGAGCGCGAACTCAGGCACATTGCCGTAAAGAATCGGGGTTTTTTCTCGCGCCGTCCTCATGTACATCGGGCCTTCATTTTCATAAAGGGCGTAAGTGCAGGCAACCGCCTCATAGTAATCCGCGGGCACAAGCACATTCACGTTCGGCATGGCCCTCATCAATGCAATGTCTATTATTTCCTGCCCCGTAGGCCCGTCCTCGCCCGTAATTATCCCGCCGTGGCTTGCGACAATTTTCACATTGGTGCGCGAGTACGCGACGCTCACGCGTATCTGGTCGGTTGCGCGGTTGAAGAACGATGCGAAAGTGCTCACGAACGGAACCTTGCCGCAGCGCGCCAAACC
The DNA here is from genome assembly GCA_964372565.1 of uncultured archaeon. Lineage (GTDB taxonomy): Archaea > Iainarchaeota > Iainarchaeia > Iainarchaeales > Iainarchaeaceae > UBA10205. The sequence continues at coordinate 2,586 of CAYJRH010000052.1, read as the reverse complement.
CGCTGCCATGGAAACCATGTCGGCTTCGGAAATGCCGACATACCTGAACCTGCCGGGGAACTTCTTCCCGAACACTATTGACTTGGTGCTCTTTGCGAGGTCTGCGTCAAGCGCGACAATTTCCCCATGCAGGCCGCCGAGCTCGGCCAGAGCGTCGCCGTACCCGTCGCGCGTCGCAACCTTGTCGCCCTTTTTGTATTTCAGTTCGATTGCCATCCAAATCACTTCAAAATCATTTCATTTTCATTTCAATCATTTGCTCGCCCGCGCCTTTCACTCCAGCACCTTCAAAGCCTGTTCATACTGCTCCTGAGTCAGCGCTTTCCCGTGCATCTCCGGGTCGTTCTCGACGAACTTCACGCCCTTGCCCTTGATTGTCTTCGCAATGATGCACACCGGCACACTGGATTTCCGCGCGGCTTTCAAAGCGGGAACGATTTCCCCGAAGTCGTGGCCATTAATCTTTGCCACTTTCCACCCGAACGCCTCGAACTTTTTGTCAAGCGGCTCGATTCCCTTGGTTTTGTCCACCCACCCGTCGTTCTGCAGGTTGTTCCTGTCAACAATAAGCGTGACATTGCCCAGCTTCATGTCCGGAGTTGCCATAATCGCCTCCCAGCACTGGCCTTCCTGCAGCTCGCCGTCGCCGAACATGACAAAAACATGGTAATCCTTTTTGTCGAGCTGCGCAGCCCAAGCCATCCCGTTGCCGACGCTCAATCCAGTGCCGAGCGAGCCGGTTGAAATTTCAACCCCCGGCGTTTTTAACCTGTCAGGGTGCCCCTGCAGCATGCTGTTTATCTGCCTGAAATGCCTCAGTTCCTCGCGCGGGAAGTATCCCGCCTGGCACAGGCACGCGTAAATCGCGGGAGAGGCGTGGCCCTTGCTCAGGATGAACCTGTCGCGCTCCGCCCATTCCGGGTTTTTGGGGTCGTGCCTCATTTCATGGAAGTAAAGGGCGGCGAGAATATCTATGCATGAGAAGCTGCTTGTCAGGTGCCCCGAAGCGGCTATGGTAGTCATTTCAAGGATGTCCTTGCGGAGGCTGTGCGCGCGCCCCTTCAAAGCCAGAATCTCCTGCTTCGAGATGCCGCCGCGCTTTGCCGCAGGCTTTGCCTTTTTGGCCAATTTCGCAGATTTGTTTTTCTTCGCCATGACAAACACATTCCATTGCCGCGCATCGCCTCACGATTTCTCCGGATAGCTGCCCAGCACTTTCAGGAAGCCCGTGTGCTTCCTCATTTCATTGAGCGCGCCGGAAATTTTTTTATCCTCCGAGAAGCCCTCCATGTCCACAAAGAAGAAGTACTCCCAATTCCTGAGCGAATTCGGCCTTGACTCTATCTTTGTCATGTTGACGCCGCGCTTCTTGAGCGCCCCGAGCGCGCCGAACAGCGCGCCGGGCGAGTTTTTCGTTGTGAACACAACGCTAGTCTTTGATTTTGCGCCGCGCCTCGGCTTGCCCCTGCCGATAATGAGGAACCTTGTGACGTTGTTTGCCATGTCATGGATGTTCGGCGCGATAATTTCAAGGCCGTAGTGCGAAGCGGAAAGCTCGGAGCCTATGCCTGCAGAATTGATGTAAAGCTTCGCAGCCTCAACGCTCTTTGCCGTGGACGAAACCTCGATTATCTCCGCTTTCGGGAGGTTTTTTGTAATCCAATCGCGGCACTGCGCCAGCGCCATCGGGTGCGTGTATATCTTTTCAATGTCCCGCAGCCTGTACCTCGAAATGAGGTTGTGCACAATCGGCTCCGATGCCTCGGCAATGATGTTCAGCGGCGAGGTTATGAACATGTCATAGGTGTAGGTAACGCTCCCGCCGAGAGAATTTTCCACAGGAACAACGCCGAAGTCCGCCTCGCCCTTCTCAACAGCATTGAAAACTTCCTTTATTGAATCGTGCCCCGAATACTCGGCGCTCGAGCCGAAATGCTTGAGCGCTGCGGCATGGCTGAACGTGGTTTCTGGCCCCAAATAGGCGATGCGCGTGGGCTGCTGTGCCTTCCTCGAGGCGCTGAATATTTCCCTGAAAACCAGGTCAAGCACGTCATTCGGGAAAAGCCCGCGGTTTTCCGCCCTGAGCGAAGCAATGATTTCCTCCTCGCGCACAGGGTCATAAACCGGCTCGCCTTTTCTCTTTTTCTCTGAGCCAATTTCGAGCGCGAGGCCCATTCTCTCATTGAGTAGCCTGACTAATCTAGAATCAACATTATCGATTTCCTTTCTCGCTTTAGCCAAGCCCATGCAAAAACCTTCCAGCCCTTTCAGATTTCCAAACTCCGAAGCTCCATTTTGCCCCTGATTTCCGTCATTTCTCCAGATTTCCCTTTCCCATTGATTTTCCTCATTTCCCCCGATTTCGCCATTTTGCCTTTTTTGCTCCACTAATCCCTATCTTCCGAAGAACAGCCCGAAAAACCTGTTTTAGGGCTTTAATTACCAAAAATAATAGAAGAAGGAATTAAAATAAACCGCTATTGCCTCGGCTGCAGCCTGCAGGGCATTATTCTGCCTTGAAACATACATCGAGTGCATAGGAGATACTTTGTGCATTAGGTTATATAAATGGCTTCCTGCTCCGAC
>CAYJRH010000051.1:0-7300 GCA_964372565.1 uncultured archaeon | reverse complement strand
GTTCATGTTGAGCACGAGCTTAGAGTTCAAATCGGCTATTAGAACGCTTTTAGTGAAGTTCTTGACCTCTACTCCATCCACGCGTTTTGCGTAGTAGTGCGACGGGTTCGTGTTGCTAAAACCCGTTCCGTCTATTCCAGCCTCAACACGATTGAGGCCTAAAAGCTTTGTGCATGAGCGCACCATGCACTCAAGCAGCGATTTTGGAAGGCGCGCAAGCGCCTTCTGAATTGTTGTAAAGTGGGGAATGCGTTTGATTCCGAGCATGCGTTGAAGGTTCATCTCGCTTGCGAGTTGAACAAACCGCCTATAGCTCACGTTCAAGCGTTCCTTCATCACGAGAAGGAATACGTGCACTATATTGTTGTACATCTTCTTGCTTCGATAAAAGTTGTGCAAAGGCACCCTTGCCTGCGCACACAAGCGCAAGCAAAACTTATAAAAATCCGAACAACGTATTGGAATCAAAGCGTTCATGCTGATCACCAATTAGATGAACGCTTTTGCCTTAGTTATAAATGATTTCTACAGAGCCTGATAACCTTGAAACCTATTAATTTTGATGATATAAAGTCTGGATATGATATCGTTGTCGTAGGCGCAGGTGCCGCTGGCTGCTCTTTTCTGAATAATATCAGCCGAAGATTCCGTGTACTTTGCATTGACAATAAGAAGTTCCCGAGGTTTAAGGCTTGCAGCGGGATCTTGGTCAAACCTGGAAAAGAATTCCTAAAAAATGAAAACATCCCAGAATGGGTATTTGCCGACAAAAAACCGCTTGATTTGGTTTATCTGGATATTGACAACAATTTGCAAAAATATTCGAAAAAGGGTTTTTCTAACACTTGGCGAAAAGAACTTGACAGATGGCTTTTCGAAAAAAATAGAAACAATTCAATAGATTTTGTATCAGAATGCAAATTTGTAGATTTTAGATATACTGCAGATGGCAAATACCTCGTAGTAGTTTGCGAGTCGAACGGCTCGATTAAAACTTTCGTTTGCAAATATCTTGTTGGATGTGACGGTGCAAATTCTTCCACCAGAAAGAAAATTTCTAAAAACAACATAAGATATTACGTCGCAATTCAGGAAATAATAGATACAAAATTTGAAGACAAAGCCTACTTTATCTTTGACTCAGAAATAACTGATTTTTACGGTTGGATAATCCCCAAAGGCGACAAAGTTGAAATTGGCTGCGCGGTTGAACCCTATAAGGCAAAAGAAAGTTATGATAAATTCAAGCAAAAAATACAACAGAGATTCGGCATTAGGGGCGCTGGAAAAATAGAATCGGCATTAATATTACGACCTGAAAAATTTTCCGACATAATACTTGGGGAAAAAAATGTATTGCTTTGTGGAGAAGCCGCCGCCCTTATTACTTCGAGTGCTGCGGAAGGAATTAGCAACGCATTAAGGAGCGGAAAACTCTGCGCAGAAGCGTTGAATAAAAATTTTGAAAGAGACCCAATTAAAGAATATACAAAAAAATCTGCCGAATTATTGGAGAGGCTCAAGACAAAATTCAAAAAATCTGAAATAATAAGCGATCCGGCAACGAGAAAATTACTTTTTAGTTAATCGTAAGCTATCTGGATATTCTCGCCTATATTCATCAGCAAGCATACCATTTTTCGTAACAATCACTTCAATCTTCGGCTGCGATTCCCTCATGGCAAAAAGGTGTTTTCCAAGGTTGAATTCAACTATTTTTATTGGAAGGCGATTTTGTATTTCCCAGAATTTCCTGAAGGTTGAAGGGTAAATTATCTCTGCAATGTAATCGCCAATTACCATTTTGTCGCTTAAAGGAGTAGCACACTTTACGCCATACGCGATTTTCTTTGCCCCGTATGAAAGGAGAGTATCGCCAAACATATGGTCTACTTTATTGTCTTCTTCCACGAAACAAAACCATTCGTTCTTGGAAAAACTCTGTTTCAAACCATTCAAATGCTTTGCTTCCAACCCAAGAACAGAATAGCAAAACCTCCACAAGGCTAGACAGGGTTTCTTGGACGGATTAGGCGCAGTCATCAGTTTATCAATCAGGAACCACCCGACATCAAGTATTCCATTAAAGGACAAATGGACCGATTCGTTTTCATTCATCGCAGAAATGTTGAACTCCTTTGCTCCGCTCTTAACCTTTTCTGCCAATTGTTCCGCATTTTTTTTGAAGTTTTCAATCCACTCTGGGTTCAGACAATACCCTTTGTCGTTTTTTGCCACGATTTTTTCTTCGAGCATTTGTTTCAGCGTCTTGTGTGCTGCCTGATAGGAACTTGAAACCCCATACTGGCGCTGGAGCCTAAGATGAATCTGCTTGGCAGATAAGGGCGCGTTGCCTGAAAGCAATTCGATTATTTTTTCCCGGCTAGTTTTTTCCTGAACCATGGCAAATCAAGTTTGAACCGATTTATCAAATACTTTTTCCAATTGACCTCTCATGAAAGCAGCCAGTTCGGGGTTTTTTGTGATTCTTAGAGTAGCAGATATCTTGGGTTCATTCCGCAATCCAAATTCCTTGAAAACGTCTTCTATATTTTTCCATTTATTAAAATAATGCTCAAATGATTTCTTGGTTTCCTCGCTAAACTTAATTTCCAATATATAGTTATCTTGCAAAATTAAATCTTCATTAACATCAACAGTTACTCCAATTGAACTTGATGCACCTATTTTGAGATATTGGCTGAGTATCCACTCACCAAATGGCGTCCTCTTTCTTATGACCCCAACTGATTTTGGGTTTGCTTTCACCATCTTGAATAGCAACTCAAATTGATTAAAATCAAACTTAAATGGCCACCATCCATATTCCAAAATCGCGAATAATTCATTGGAACTATTTTTGCGTTTTAGCTTTCCTGAAATAAATAATTCCGTAACAGAAATACATAAATCAGTAAAATTGTCAAACTCTATTTCTATTGAGCCGTAGAAGTTCTCTGGCAATTTGATTTTTTTGTTCTGAAGATATTGTTTCTCTAAGTCTTCCAACGACTTTTTAGATTTCTGAATCCAGTCCAAACTTAAACAATAACCATTTTTCTCTTTTCCAAGAACATTGGCTTCTTCAAGTTCTTTCAGAACCTTATGCACGGCCTGATAGGAAATATTGGCGGCGTATTCCTTCTGGACCCTTTCATAAATCTGCTTTGCGGTAAGCGGCCATTCTATCCCAAGCACGCTTATTATTTTCTGTTTCGTCGAGGCATTTTCGGGGTTAAGCTTGAGGAGAAAAAGTTCGTTTATCATTTTTTTGGCTCCGGAAAATACTTCTGAATCATCTGCTGTTTTATGAATTGTGCCATTTCTGGATTCTTCACTATTCTGACGGTAATATCAAGCTTGTTGCTTGTTTTCTTTTTCATAAAGTTTTGGTATAAACCTTCAATGCCCTTTGTTTCCGAAAAGAATTTGTCCAAAAATTCGATGGTGTCTTTGGAGTAAGTTATTTCTACATAGTGTTCACCATGCACTATAAAGTCCTTTTTCAAGTTGAGGTCCTTTACACCATACTTAACCCCAGTCATACCTGCTTTTAGGTATTGACCGGCCACCCATCTGTCAAGCGGCGTGTCGCTTTCAATTAGCCCATATCCTCCCTTGCTATATCCAACCATTTTTAGCAACAAGTCAAAGTCGTAAAAGCTGAAATCGAGGGGAAACACGCCATGACGCAGAAGCCCAATTCCAACTGAACTGGCTTTACCTACTAATTTTTTGCTCATGAGAAGTTTCGCGAGAGTTAGCGACATCGTGCTGTAATCAGTAAATTTCCATATGGTTTCCACTTTTCGCTCATCAAATTCATATTTGCCGGAAGTACCATAATATTTTTCCTCCAGTTCTGCAAAATATTTTTTTATGCCGGAAATCCAGTCCCGATTCAGCTGGAAAGCGTTACCCTGCCGTGACACGACATGAGAATCTATTAATGCAAGCAGGGTTTTGTGAATGGCTTGGTAGCTTATTTCTTCCCCTTTTTTTACAATTTCTCTGTGTATCTCTTTCGCACTGAGAGGCCAACGTTCTGCAAGAACCTGGATTATTTTTTCATTCGTAGAGGCGCCCAACGAGCCTAATCTCATTAACAGAAGAGTCTGGTTCATTTCGCCTCACCACCATACTTCTTTATCGCCTCGTTTTTCAGCAGGCGTGCCATTTGGGGGTTTTTTGTTATTACAACTTTTATTTTCGTTTCAGGTTCTTTGTTTTTTAGGAAATTCTGGAAAAGGTCGTTTAAGTTTCCGATTTTGTTGTATGTTTCCATCAAATAATCATCAAACTCTTTCTCAGTGTACGCTTCTATTATGCAGGAACCGTGAACGAACAGGTCGTGGTCGAGCTCCAGATCCTTGTCGAAGGTGCCTTTTATCGCACCCGCCTTCAGGTACTGCTTCATTATCCACTCGCCAAACTTGGTCTTGTTCTTTATTATTGGGTACCCTCTGTTGGTTTTGCTGAGGAATTTCACAAGCAGGATAAAATCCTTGAAATCAAATGTCAGCGGCCAATAGCCGTAACGCATATAGCCAATGAGCACATTGTCTTCATCGGATATCAGGATTTTGGATGCGAATAGTTCTGCAAGCCAGAGGCTAAGATTTGTGTAGCTGTCAAACTCCAAAACAATTGACCCCTCGAATTTTGGGTTGATTTTGTATTTCCCATCAGATGCCGAATATCTCTTTTGCACATTTTCAAAAAAAGCTTTGTTGTTATTGAGCCACTCCTTGTTTAGCATATACTTGTTGTTTTGTTTTTCCAGCACATTCTCACCAGTCAGTTCTGCAAGCAGCTTGTGGACGCCCTGGTATGATATTTGGATGGAATATTGTTTTTGAAGCCTGTTGAAAATTTCCTTGCCGGTCAAAGGCCATTCTTCAGAAAGTACCTGAATAATCTTGTCTTTAGAGCTGGATTTAGCACTCAGTTTTAGCAATATTGAAGTGTTGTTCATTTTCCCGCCCCGTTATTTTTCCAGTACAGTTCCTTCGCTTCCTGCCTGAACCTGTCCGCGAGTCCCCCGTTCTTTGATACGGTTACGTGGATTTCGTGCTTCTTGCAGCCGAATTCGAAGAGTTTCTGCATGTCAAGGTCCTTTTCGCTCCTTGTTTCATCGTAGAGTTTTTCGAAATCATTTTCAAGGGCTGCCGGGAAATACACCTGCATTATATAATCGCCCGTGACGAATGTGTCCAGCCTTGTTGAAACTTTTCCCGTGACGGTTTTTTTCCCGATTTTTGATACATAATCCTGAGTCATGTTGTCAAGGAATGTATCGCTGTTGCAGACAGCGTAGTGGGTGGTTTCATTGAACATGCGTTTCATCAGTTCATGCTCTTCCTGTGAAACACCTGACAGCGGGTAGGCGTGCTTCCAGCAGCAGAGGCATTCCTTTTTTTCCGGATTCGGATAGCAGAGGAATGAATTCACCAAAAATTTGCCCAGCTCAATCAGGGAATTGAATGTGAAGTTGGCGGTGCCGGATTCGTCAATCCTTTTCCTGAAAGAAGATTCGATGCGCTTATTGAAGCTTTCGGCCTTTCTTACCCACTCGTAGCTCACCTGCAGCTTCCCGTCAACTTTCTGCAGGACTCCCTCCTCGACCAGCTCCTTCGCCGCCTTGTGCACGGCCTGGTAGCTCGAAGTGGATGCGTGCCGCCTTTTCAGCGCGTTGTGCAGCTGCTTTGCCGTCAGCGGCCACTCTTCGGAGAGCACTTCGAGTATCCGGCTTTTGAGCCCCTTACCGATTGATAAAGCAACCTGCGTCCAACCGCCCCGAATAACCCCTCGCCCAAAACCCCTTAAAAATCAACCTTTTGGTTGATTTTGGGGCGCTGCCTAGCCAGCTAATGGATGGTAATTTCCATGCGCAGGGCAACGGCACGGCAGTTTCCAAACCGTTTTCCCTCGAACCATATGCTTAAACAGGGCGCGGAAATAGGCAGAAGGGGAACGGTCAAGGGCCAGAAAGATTCCATTGATATAATCACCCTTCTATTATACGCGCCGATCAGCCTCAGGAAATATTACGGATTACTAAGAAGATTCGGCAAAGAAGAGTTTGCAAAAGAGCTTCTGGTCGCAATTTCCAACTTCCGGCCTGCGGATTCTGAACGCTACCTGGGGATGAAGTACGCGGAATTCGCCAAAAAGAAAAAAGAACTGATTGGCAATATCAGGGGAAAAAATGGAATATCGTGACGCCAACACCTTATTTGCTCCTTTGCGGCAGAAACCAGACGCTGAATTATATACCCCCTCGCCCTTATTCCTGCCATGCAAATATTCCACCGCAACGGGATTATTTTCAAGGCAAAAAGCGAGCTGCCTGTGGACGCTTCTGGGCTTCGGGAGCGCGAAGCGCTCATCACCCACGCGCACTCGGACCACGCGAAGGCGACGCGGAGCAACACTTATTACATGACCCCTCAAACTTCGGCGCTCATCGGCGCCGCGGGGAAAAGCCTGGATGTGAGGGAAGTGCCGTTCGGGAAGAAGTTCGATGTGGGCGGGTTTTCATGCAGGTTCGAGCCGAGCGGGCACATACTCGGCAGCGCCCAGCTTGAGGTATGCAACGGAGCGCAGGCCGTGCTCACATCAGATTTCAAGCTGCAGAAGAGCATGCTCTTCGAGGGCGCGGAAATCCTCCCTTCGGAAGTGCTGGTGATTGAAACGACTTTCGGCACGCATGAATACTCTTTCCCGGCAAGGGAAGAGGTTTATGGTGACATCGTGAATTGGTGCAAATCGGCGCTGAAGGGAAACGGGTTTGTGCTCCTCGGCGGGTACAGCACGGGCAAGGCGCAGGAGCTCACGAAAATCGTGAACGAGCTCTTGAACCAAGCGCCGCTGGTTTACAAAAAGGTTTTCGAGCAGAACAAAGTGTACGAAAGCATGGGGGTTAAATTAGGGGATTACGCCGAGCTCAACCACAACCTGAAGGGCGCGAACGTGCTCATAATGCCGCCCCACCTCATAGACGACAATCTGGTTCTCGCGCTGCGGCACCAGCTCGGCAGGAAGGTGCACGCGGCGATTGCAACAGGGTGGGCGAACTTCTCCAAATACAAAACTTTCCCCTTGAGCGACCACGCGGATTTCAATTCTCTGATGCATTACGTGAAGGAAAGCAGCCCGAAGCTCGTGCTGACAACGCACGGGTTTGAGGAGGAATTCGCTTCCGCTGTCCGGAAAAAATTGGGGATTCCGGCGCGGCCGCTTTCAAAGAATGGGCAAATCGCGCTCGACGAATTCATATCCTGAAGCTGGCAAGGCCTGC
>CAYJRH010000050.1:3487-7648 GCA_964372565.1 uncultured archaeon | reverse complement strand
ACAGTGAACATTCCCGTCGCGTTCGGCTCCGCCGCGCTCGCGTCGGTTGCGGCAATTGTCACTGCCGGCTGTATTATTACCTGGACGAATACTGCGTTAACGGTTTTATTCGAGTCCATTGTGAGCGTGCATGTTGTGCCTGTTCCCGCGCATGCGCCGCTCCATCCGAAGAATGTGTAGGGCAATGTCGGCGTTTCTGTGAGTATTACCGTTGTTCCTGAGACGTATGCTTCTGTGCAGTCGATTCCGCAGTTAATGCCTGTCGGCGTGCTTGCTATCGTTCCTCCCGTGGAGGTTACAATAGTGAGCGTGTAGTTTGGCGCCGGCTTTGCGAGGCTGCATGCCGCTGTTGTTCCGCCGTTGCTTCCAACGCAATTCCACAGGTATTGTGTGCTCGAATCTGCAGTGTCGCTTAGTGTTCCTGTTGTGCATGCGTTGTTTGTCGTGCCGCAAGCTCCGTTCACCGGCGCTGTTGCGCGCGATGCGCTGCATGCCGCGTTTGTTCCGCCGTTAGAGCCTAAGCAGCTCCAGCTTGTGGAGGAGCCTTGTGCCGGGAATGCCGGGCTTGTTGGTGATGCCTGCCCTGTTGTGCATAGTGTGTCTGTGCCGAACCCCGTTGCGTTGTATGGGTATGTTTTTCCGTTTGCCGTTCCGCACTGGCCGTTTGTTCCCGGTGTTCCGCCGCCTTTTGCGTAGATGCTTTGTGTTTCAGCCTGTGTGAGTGCGCGGCTGTAGATTGATATTTCGTCAAGCATCCCTGTGTAGAATTCGGATGTTTGGTTCCACGAGCCCGCAAGTGTCGCGTTGTTGTTTTGTGCCATTGTTGCCCCGGATGCGCTTGCGATTTGTGTTCCGTTGTCGATGTAGAGCTTCATGTTCCCGTTTTCGAATGTGCCCACAATGAGGTGCCATTGGTTGGTGCTTGTGTATGTTGCGCTCGCCTCGCCGTTTCCCGCGCGGAAGTACAGCGTGTTGCCATTCATTTCGAAAACGTATGAATCGGGCTTTACGAATAATGAATGCCATCCGCCGGGGAGCGCTGATGCGTTCATCCAGAATGCGATGCTGAAGTTTCCTGTCAAATCAAGGTCGCCGAAGGTTACGTAGTCGTTCACTCCGTCGAATGCCAGTGCGTGTCTGTTTCCTGAGGCTGTCCACACCGGGCCGTTTGTGAGGGTTCCAGCAACTCCGCCTGCAATGGAGTTGTTTGCCCTTGTGCCGCTTGTTTCGTCAAGCTTCCAGTACTGGGAAGGGTTTATCGCGCCTGCATCAATCTGCGTCTGGACGTTAACTATTGAGCTCATTGCAGATATTTTTCCTGCGGCGTCGTACGCCGCCACCGCAAACCTGTATGCTGTGCCTGTTGTCAATCCTGTGTTTTGGTAGGCTGTTCCCGTTGTCGTGGTCAGGAGTGTTGGCGTGCATGTTGTGCCTGTGCACCTGTAGATGTTGTAGCCTGTTACCCCGATATTGTCTGTTGATGCCGCCCATGTTAGGTTTATTTGTGTCTCGGAAACCGCAGTTGCGGTTAAGCCTGTTGGTATTGTTGGGGCTGTTGTGTCATTGAATGTTGCTGTTGCCGTTTTGCCGGAGTCCATTGTTAGCGTGCATGTGCTTGTTCCTGCGCATGCTCCGCTCCATCCTGCAAAGGCGGAGCCTGTGGCCCACGTGGCTGTAAGCGTCACGGCGGAACCTGAATTTATTGAGGCGGAGCATGCTGTTCCGCAGTTTATTCCGCCGACATTGCTTGTGATTGTCCCCGCGCCCGAGCCGTCTTTGGAGACGCTCAGGGAATAATTTTCGCTGTAAGCGTACACCTGTTGAACCTCGGTTGCCGTTAGCGCGCGGCTGTATATCCTCAGTTCGTCCACGGTGCCCGCGGTGAATTTCATTGTTCCTGCGCGCGACATTAAATACACGGGGTTGTTCCCGAAGTTGTTTGTGTTATCTGCGGTGTAAGGGCTGGAAACGGCTGTCTGGCTAACGCCGTCGATGTAAAGTTTTATTTCCCCGGTGCCTGTTTGGCTTTTGTCGAATATGAAGGTGTAGTGGTGCCAGCCTGTTCCGGGGTTGTTGTAGCATTTGACGTTGTAGCCTGCATCTCCCCTAATAGCGCTTTCAATTGCTCCGGTTGGGCACGTTGTGGTGTCATTTATGAAAATGCCGTATCCTGTGGCGCTGCTGTTGTAATTCGGGGTTGATTCAAGCATTATGGCGTTTGTGGAAAATGAGTTAATTCTCGCCCAGAATGCGATTGTTGCCGCGTTGGTTGCGCTCAGGCCGATTGACGGGCTTGTCGCGTATTGTGTTGTTCCGTTGAATTGCACGCCTTTGTTCAGTTTTCCAGTTGTCCATGTCGGCGAGCCGGCCATGCTTAATGTGTTCAGGTTTCCGCTCGAATCAGCTGCTGTTGTGCCTGTTCCCTCGTCGAATGCCCAGTAGCCAATTTCCCCGCTTATCTGGAGCACGACGTTTCCCGCGGGGAAATAACCTGTTGCGTTCGGCGCTTTTGAGATGCTTATTGATGTTAGGATGAAGGCGGCGACTGCCACCGCGGCGAGGAAAAGCGCCATTTTGTTCACTGACAGCTGCATCAGGAAAATAACTGCTTCCCTAAATATAAATGTTCGCTGTTGTTCGGGGTTTATATTATTTGCTTCCCAAGTGGCGCCCATTCATGGAATGAGCCCCCCTTCGCGCTGTCACCATCTCCTGCGCCTGTCGGCACCGATTCCCCACGGGTGCGCCTTCCTTCTCCTGTAGAAGACGAAGAAGAGGCTTACGAGCGCCCACGCGGAGAGGACCGTTACAGCTATTCCCGCTGCGACGAAATCCTTGAAGTTCGGGAGCTTTATCTCAGGCAGGACAATGTTCGGGATGAGCGGCCGGCCCCTGCACTCGCCTTTCTGGCAGGTGAGGCCTGCCCCGCATTCCAGCCCTTCCCCTGCCGGAAGATTCACGCATTTCCCGTCCACGCACACGTCGCGCGTGCATGGGTTATCATCATCGCATTTCATATTTTCGCAGACCTGCGGCTCCTCCACGGTGACATCGGGCTTCGGGATTGTCTTCACATAATTGTCGAAATCATTGAATACCTCGGGCTTGCTCAGGCCGTTGACAACCCAGAGCAATTCCCGCGACTCCGAGTTTTTCAAATCAGCGAGGACCCACCCGACTTTCGGGGGCGATTCGCCCAGTATCCTGTCGGGCTTCCTGCCATAGAAAAGCCTTTTCACGTGGCTCGCGATTTCCTTCGGAACCGGTTCATCAACCGTCACCGAGGGGTAATCCTTTCCGGAGCTGTTGGCCACATTGAGGATGAATGTGAAGTACGACGCGCTTGCCCCTGTGCCTGTCTTGATGAGCCTCCAGATGATTGTTTCCTGTACCCTTATGCCGCTTTCGTAATCCCACGGCTCGAGCACCCAGATTTTTTTGCTCAAAAGGTTGAGCGGGTTGTCGAGCGCTTCCTGCGACACATATCCGCCACCGCCCCCCCCTCCTCCTCCTCCTCCGCCCCCTCCGTTGTTTCCCCCGCCAGTGTCTCCCCCTCCTGAAGAGGTGCTGACTGTTATGGATACGCTCGCGGCGCCCGAGTTGAGGTCCGCGCCGTCATTCGCAATAACGTAAAGCGTGTGGCTGCCGTCCGCAACGCCGGTGAAAGTGTGGCTCGTTGCCAATCCTTTGTCGACCCAGCTGCCAGAATCAATCCTAACCCAGTATTTCACGATTGCGCTGGTCCCCGCTGTGCCTGTATATGAGAGCGCTACTGATGAGGATGTGAGCGTCGCCCCGCTTGCCGGAGCAGTTATTGAAACGCTTGGCGGGACGCCATCATTGAAGTAGCTGCCCACGTTCACGTCGATTGTTCCGTTGGTCCACTTGCCTGTGGGAGTTTCCCCGAGCGTGAAGCCGATGCTGATTCCCGAGCCGTACGCATTCAGGTCCGAGGCATCAAAGAGGTCGCCGAGGTTCACATCGACCGTGCCGTTGCTTGCCGTGAAAGCGGAGGCTTCGGCGCAAAGCAAAATAATCGCTGCGGCAAAAAGCGCTGGGCGGGAGAGCGGCATCCAATCACCCTAATGCCCTTCAGCCCCGTTGGTGTCCGCGTTCCCATTTCCAAGCAAGGAGTTCGCATCCGCGGAATTCCAATCATCA
>CAYJRH010000050.1:0-3387 GCA_964372565.1 uncultured archaeon | reverse complement strand
CGTTCCAATCGCCGATCCCTGAATTGGAATCCGCCCCCGCATTGAAATCGGTTGATGCGTTAATGTCGACAAGTGCGTTCAGGTCGATTCCCGCGTTCAGGTCAATGCCAGTGTTCAGGTCGGGCGCAACGCCGTTCCAGTCATTTGCGGAATTGCTGTCCACATCGGCGTTGGCGTTCAAATCAATTACATGGTTCGCGTCGGCTGCATTGTTGCCGTCGCCGCCCGCCCCATTCCAGCCGATTATCGTGTCAACGAAAATCCCGCCTGTCTGCTCCGCGAGCTCGTGGCACTTTATCCCAAAGCACCTCGCCTCTATCCCTCCTATGTTCACTATCGAGCCTTTGAGCACGCGCTCCCCGGGCGCGCCCGCAATGGCCTCGACAATGGGCCCGATGATTTCCGCAATAGTGTCAATGACATCATTTATGAGCGAGTTCACGTCGCCGATGAGCCCGTTGATGTCCAGAATCGGGCTGCCGCTCCCGTTATTGTCCTGCGGAGGCGGTTCTTGCGCGTTCCCCCCCGAATTGCCATCAAATGCAGGCGCGTCGTTGGAACCATTGCCCGCATTTTGGTTCAAGTCTTCCGGCGGCGCCCCCGCATTCACGTCCCCGTTGCTTTGGTTCATGTCCGGCGCCGGAACCAAAGTGTTCAGGTCTTCCGCGTTTTGGTCCGCGTTGCTGTTCGCATCAAAAGTGCCCAAATCCATCCGGATGATTCCTGAATTGGCGCCCTCATCCGCAAGCGGAACGGCTGGCAGCGCCATGATAATCAGCGCGAGGACCAGCCATCCCGTTTTCCGCATTCAACCGCCTTTTTCATCCGCCGCTTTTGTCGGCAGGCTTTGGCAACGCAGCAGTCTCCATTGCCTACCCGCCGCCGCTGGTCGGTATAGCAACGCAGCTTCCCCTGTCATAGAGGAGGACCGCCGCGACATAGTTGCCGTCCTGCAGCCGCTGCACCTGCGCGCCCTGCCTCTGGAGCTGCATTGCCTGTTCCGCGGTGACGTTGAGTGCGGCCTGCCTTGTCTGCGTGACCCACTGCCCGCCGCCCGCGGTGCACCAGTCAAGGCCGGCAGCCTGCGCAGCCGTGCTTTGGAGCAGCTGGTCCATCTGCAGGTTCGCCACGTTCACAATGAAATTCCTGTCCGCGATTGTGAGCCCGTTGCCCTGCGGCGGCCCGCCAGTTCCCTGGCCCGCGCCCTGCCCGCTTAAATAACTCCCTGCGCCGAAGCCCACCGCAAGCGCCACTATCGCCGCAATAGCGAGGAACAATGGCGTGAATGCCATTCCGTCTCCCATTTTACCAATCCTCCTTTTTCCCAATTCAATGCTTTACTCGCAATGTGCCGGCCAAAGGCCGCAATTTACGAATTTGCGCCGTCGGTTCCCTTTCCATCCGGCTGCGGGCCGCTATATATATTTACACTTATATAATATATAACTCTCGGCTGAATTCAGGCATCGTGGCTGCAAATGCCTTTGTATAATGGACGGGTAATCTGGTTAAAAATGGTTTTTTCATATGCGCGCCCCTTTCCCGCCGGTTGCCCCCTGTTTCAGCGGCCCGCCGTTTTCCAGGAGCCATTTCCATATTGGCACGACTTTTATTTTTGGGTAAGCGCCTGTTTCCTGCTCATAGGTTAATATGATGCTCTTCTTGTGCCCGAATTTTTTATCCGCTTCGTGCAATCCATTGACCTCGCGTTTTTCATTGTTCTCGTTCAGGGTGTGGCACACCTGTATGCAGGAGTCCTTTGTTATGAAATCGCATTCGAAACCGTTTTTGTAATAGTTAATTTCCACGTTTCCCCTGCGGAACAGTTCCATGAACACGATGTTTTCAAGCATCCTGCCGGGGTCCTTTTCCGCATTATAATAGTTTACGAAGCCGTGGTCGCAGATATAGGCTTTTTTCAGGTAACCAGATTCCTTCTTGAAAGACTTTTGCTTCGCGTTGATGAAGAAGCAGAAATAAATGTCTTCAAGTATCTTTGAGTATTTTTGGACTACCGATGTGCTTGATTTGTGGCCGTTGCTTTTGGCGAAATTGTTGAACTTGTTTATCGAGTATTCCTGCCCGTACTGCCTCATCATGTTTTTCATCAGCAGCCTGAGCAACTCGGTGTTCTTTATCCTGAACCGCTCTATCGCATCCTGGAACATCATTGTCTTGAAGTACTGGTCGATGAAATCAATCCTGTTCTCAAGCACTATTTCAGGAAAACCGCTCAGGTTCAAATAATCCTCAAACTGTTTTTTCACCGTTTTTTGGGTGCCATCAAACTCCCAATTATTGCCCAGTTTAACGTTTCGCATTTCAAGGAATTCCCTGAAAGACAACGGCAGAACCTGTATAGGGTAATCCCTTCCCCGCAACGAAGTGGCTATCTCCTTGCTTAAAAGCTTCGAACTCGACCCCGTAATGTAAATCCTGTGCCCCTCGTCGTTGAGCCTGCGAATTGCCTTTTGCCACCCTGAAACATTCTGGATCTCGTCAAAAAACAATATCGGCTTTCTTCCCCTTTTTTCAGGGTAAAGTTCCTGAAAGGCTTCCAGAATAAGCCCTATCTGGCCTGCCCTTATTTCGGAAATCTTTTCACTCTCAAAATTAATGTAAATAAAGTCAGTAATCCCGGAGCCTTTCTTCAAGAGGCTTTGCATTGTCTGGTAGAGCACATAGGTTTTGCCGGCCCTCCTCGGGCCCATGATTACAAATACCTTGTTCACTTTCCGGAATTCCGGCATTTCCACATCCCTGCGGAACACTTTTGGCAGGGGCGTAGAGTGGAATTTGCCGATAACTTCCTTTATTGCCCGTTTCAATTCCGCGTCTATCATATCAGTAATATATGCCGCAAACCATCTATTTAAATCTTTCTTCCAAAAGAAAGATTTCAGCCGAAATTGTTCTTTCAAAAGAAACAAAAAGCGCGGTTCCGCTGAAAACCCATTATTCGCTTATGTGCACCCGGTAATCAGCCCGCCATAATATTGAATTAGGCACTTGGTCGAGCAATCGCTCTCGGTGCAGAACCAATAGCTTGATGTGTTGTCTATGCCGGTGTTATCTTGCGAGATGTAGGAATTGGCAGTCATGCTGGTTACAGAAGCTATATTGCTGAATGCAACATCATTGCCAGTGTTTAAGCTCTGGTTAAACGGGTTCAGGGCGGTGCATTGGGTTCCGTTTGAATAACAAATGTTTGTTGCCGTCACATTGTTCGCGCCTGCATTCAGTGTTAGGGCATTCAAATCAGTAACGTTTACTCCCGTTGGAAACTTTAATTGACCGACGCCAGCGATACTGTTCACATCAATTATGTTGCGCTGGTTCATGTTCAGGTCGCTTGTTGCGGGGTTGGCGAACCCTGTCAGCCCTGTC
>CAYJRH010000049.1:0-7793 GCA_964372565.1 uncultured archaeon | reverse complement strand
CGAAATGGGACAAGCCTGCAATCCCAGCCGATCCTTCATCCAAATACCTCGCCTCTCACAATTGTCTTTTCGACAAAGCCTTTTAATTTCCAGCCGTTGAACGGGCTGTACCTCGCTTTTGTGAAAAGCGCGTCATTCTCCACCTTGAAAACCCTTTCCATGTCCACAATGGCGAGGTCGGCGTCAAAGCCCTCGCGGATGAACCCCTTCGAGCCCCAGCCGAACAGCTGCGCAGGCCTTTCACACGCGGCATTCACAACCCTTTCAAGCGGGATTTTTTTTGCATTGGCCGCATCAAGCAGCAGCGGCATCAGCGTTTCCACCCCAGGAACCCCTGATGGGCACTCCCAATATCCTTTCGCCTTCTCTTCAGGGGCGTGGGGCGCGTGGTCTGTTGCAACAATGTCGATTGTGCCTTCCTTCAGCCCTTTCCACAGCGCCTTCCTGTCCGCGCTTTTTTTTATCGAGGGGTTGCATTTAGCAAGGTTCCCCAATTTTTTGTAGCAGGAATCATCGAGGAAGAGGTGCTGCGGCGCGGCTTCGCATGAGACGCTTTTCCCGTGCTTCCCCCTCTTCCCTTTTTTCACCTCTTCAAGCCCTTTCTTTGATGAGAGGTGGGCGATGTGCAGCCTGTTCCCGATTTTCGACTGCAGCGCAACCAATGCCGCGATTGCCTTGGCCTCCGCAATATCAGTCCTGATTTTTTCGTGGATCGCGGGATTTTTTTTGCCCCTGAACTTCTCCTTGTTCTTTTTTACCTCTTCCTCGTCCTCTGCGTGGGCAACAATGACGAGGCCTTTATCCTTCGCCAGCCTGAACAGGCTTTCAATGGATTCGCGCCTGTTCAGCATTATGCCCCCTGTTGTTGAGCCGTAGTAAAGCTTGACCGCGCGCAGCCCCGAGGCGCACGCCTTTTCAATCTCCGCGAGGTTGCTCTCCGTTGCGGCCATGTACAAATCAAAGTTCACCGCCGCGTCCTTTGCCACAATTTTCCTTTTTTCCTCGAGCAGCGCAGCGGTTGTTGTCGCGGGGTTTGTGTTCGGCATGTCCATTACAGTTGTCACGCCGCCGTGCAGCGCCGCGAGCGACCCTGAGACCCAGTCTTCCTTGTACTCGAAGCCCGGGCACCTGAAATGCACATGCGCGTCAATCGCTCCCGGAAGGATGATTTTCCCCGCGCAGTCGATTTCCTTGTCGCATTGTATCCTGTGCGGCAGGATTTTCTCTATCCTTCCGTTCTCGATGAGGATATTCGCCGTCTCAAGCTTCCCGTTGATGAAAGCCCTGCCGTTGTTCAGCGCGAGAGTCATTCCTGCCTCCACTCATAGTATTCCTTTAGCGTAACCCGCCTGCCGCTTTTGAGGTAGGCGAATTTCCCGAATTCCTTCATATTTGCGAGTTCCTTCCCGCTGAAGACCGGGCCGTCAGCGCAAACCAGCTTGTCATCAATCACGCACTCGCCGCACACCCCTATCCCGCATTTCATGTAGCGCTCAACCGACGCCTCAAAAGGCGCCCTGTGCCTGCGTGCGATTTCAAGGCTGCGTACCTCCATTATTTCGGGGCCGCAAGCATAAACCATGCCATATTTCCCTTTTGCCAGCGTCCTTTCGAGAACCTGCACGTTGTAACCCTTTTCGCCGTAGCTCCCGTCATCAGTTGTTATGTAGATTTCCCCGTATTTCCTGAGCTCCTTTTCAAACACAATCCTTTCCTTAGTGCGCCCTCCAAGAATTATTTTCGTTTTGCACCCGTTTTCGCGCAGCCTCTGCGCAAGCAGGATAATCGAATCTATCCCGACGCCCCCCGCGACTATTATCGCTTTCTTCACCCCCTCAACAGTGAAGCCCTTTCCGTACGGGCCGCGCACCCCCAATTTGTCCCCTTTTTTAAGCTCGAGCATTTTTTTCGTTGCGGCGCCCTTGCCCTCGATGTTCAGGCAGTATTTTTTTCCCCACGGGATGAGCGCAATCGGCTTCTCGTCAAGCCCCGGGAGCCAAACCATCGCAAACTGCCCTGGCTCAAAGCACAGCTCCTCGCCCATATAAAAAGTTTTGTTTCCGGAAAACTCCTCGCGCACCTTTTCAATCGGCACCATTCGCATCTTTGTCCACGATGGCCACGCCCCATCGCAGCAGCATTCGCAGCCGCAATCATCCCGCCCCGCGCCATCTTTAGGTTCCTTTTCACTTTTCATGCGCCGCACCCCTTATTTGTTCAAGCTTCGAATACCCGTTCCCCTTCATCCAGGCTTCCATTTCCGCACACGTTTCCCTGAACACAGAAGTTCCGTGCTGCCACACCGCGCTCCCGATTCCGCAGAGCGTTGCCCCCGCCATCACATACTCCAGCGCGTCGCGCCCCCCGCAAATGCCTCCCTCCCCGATTATCGGCACCTGCACTTTTTCATAGAGGTCGTAAACAATCTTGAGGTTTATCGGCTTGAGCGCCGGCCCGCTTACCCCGCCTTTCTTGAACGAAAGCAGCGGCTTTCGCGCGTCGGCATCAATGAGCATGCCCGGCATTGTGTTCCCTGCGCAGAGCGCGTCCGCCCCGGCTTCCACGCACGCTTTCCCTACCTCTACAGGCGAGGTTGCCGCGGGAGTGAGCTTCGCAATTATGGGGATTCCGCCGGCAACGTCCTTGACGCTTGCGACTATTTTCGCGGAGATTTGCGGGTCGCACGCGAATTGGATATCGTGCCACTCGGTATTCGGGCAGGAGATGTCCAGCTCAATCATCCCGGGCTTTTTTTCCGCGGCATAGCGCGCGACTTCAGCGAACTCCTCCCACTTCGAGCCGTAAACGCTCGCAATGAGCGGAACACCGTGCTTTTTCAGTTCCTTGAGTTCCTCGAACTCCTCATCATAGTTCCTGTAGCCGGGAGTTGGCAGGCCAACGGCGTTGAGGAGCCCGTGCTCCCACTCAACCACTGTCGGGTTTTTGTGCCCAATTCTTTCGCGCGGGCCGATGCTTTTCATTGTCACTGCGCCCGCGCCTTCGCGTGCAACGCGGATGAGCTGTCCTGCGTTCACGCCCATTACGCCCGAAGCAAGTCGCGTAGGGTTCCTTAATTCGATGCCGCAGAATTCCGTTTGAAGCAAGTTCCAACACCAGCTGCCTAGTCGCTCCTTATCGAAGCCACAATGTCGTGCTCGCCCATCCTTGTTTCGCAGTAGTGGCACTTGGCCTCGAGCGGGCCTGTTTTGATGGAAAATTTGGTGGGGATTTTCTCCGCGTTGGTTATGCACTTCGGGTTTATGCACCTGATTATGCCTTCAACCGCCTTGGGGTAATCGAGCTGGAATTTCTTCTTCACATCCGAGCCGCTGATGATGTTTATCGTCGCTCCGCGGCCGATGAGCGCGACCTTGTCAAGCTCCTTTCCCGCGAGCTCCTTGCCCTCGATGAACACAATGTCCTTCTTGCCCATCTTCCTGCTCTCGACATTGATTCCGGCCGTAACCGTATATTCGCGCAGGTTGAGCGCATCGAATATCCTGAATGCCGAACCAGGGCTCAGGTGGTCGATTGCGGTGCCGTTCTTTATCGGCGCAATCCTTATTTCCTTGGTCACTTTTTCACATCCTTCATCATATTCAGCAGCGCCTCGCGCACGGGTATGCCGTTTGCCGCCTGCTGGAAGTAGAGCGCCGCGTTTGTCGCATCGACCTCAGGCGTTATTTCGTTCACGCGCGGGAGCGGGTGCATTACCCTCATGGTTTTCTTCGCCTTTCCGAGAGTCTTTTCATCTATTATGTACGAGTTCTTGACTTTGTTGTACTCGATTTCATCCGGGAAGCGCTCCTTCTGTATCCTCGTTGCATAAAGAATGTCCGCCTCGCCGAGGTATTTCTCCAAATTGTGCGTTTCATATATTTTCAGCCTGCCTTTGGTGTCCTCAATGGTGTGCTTCGGCATCCTGAGGCTCTCGGGCGATATTAGGTAAACAGTCACATTGCCGAAATTCGCGAGCGCGTACATTAGGCTGTGCACTGTCCTCCCGTATTTCAAATCCCCGAGCATCGCTATTTTGATGCCGTCGATTTTCCCGAACTCTTTCTTTATAGTGTAAAGGTCGAGCAGCGTCTGCGTCGGATGCTGGTTCGCGCCGTCGCCCGCGTTGATTACCGGCCGCTTCGAGATTTCCGCGGCGCGCTTCGCGGCGCCCTCAATGAAGTGCCTCATCACTATAATGTCCGCATAGTTCTCGACCATGTGGATTGTGTCGGACAGCGTTTCCCCTTTTGAGGTGCTGCTTACCCCGGAGTCGGCAAACCCCACAACCCGCGCCCCGAGGTTCTGTGCCGCGGTCTCGAAGCTTAGCCGTGTTCTCGTCGATGGCTCGAAGAAGAGGCTTGCGACAACCTTGTTGCGGAGCAGCTGCGCCTTCCTTTCTGCCGGCATCTTCTCCATTGCCTTCGCCCTCTTCAGGATATCCTCGATTGCCGAGCGCGAGAAATCGGAGATGGAAACAATGTCTGTAATGGAGCCTGCTTTAGAATGAGTTTTTTGCGTGTTGCCGGTGTTCAAAGAACCCTTCAGAATATGGGCTATGAAGGAATAAAAACCTACCTGAAAACGCCCCGGTTTGGCCTAAGCTGGGCTTTTCATCAATAAGTTTAAATTCGCGGAAGCTTTACTTACTGCAGTTATTATGGCAGATTACGGGAAAATCCTCAGCAACACTTTCACGCTCTGGTACAAGGACAGCGGCACGCTCAAGCTCATCGGAATTTACTTCATTGTGACCATGCTTCTTTGGGCCCTGATGCTCGGTGCGGTGGTCGTTTTTTTCGGGTCAGCCCTCACTAGTTACATGAATTTGGCCGGCCAGTACAATGGTATGCCGGCGCCTCCACAGGAAGTGTTGATGCCGCTGCTCGCTTCCGTGCTCGCCAATATCATCCCGTTCATTCTCGTAATGCTCCCTCTTTTCATCATTTACGCCCTAGCCATTTCCTATTTACAGGTGCTGATGTCCGTGCGCAGCCTTGATGCCCTCGGCATGAGGCCCGCGCCCATGAACTTCTCGAAATTCCTGCGCTTCATTGTTTACATGATTTGGATTTCCATTGCGGAAATAACCTCGTGGTACAACAGGCCGTTCCTTATTGCATTCATTGCGCTTGTATTGCTCCTCTTTGTTTCAATCGCGGCGGTATTCGTGAACCAGCTGATTGGCGGAATCCTGTTCATTGGATGGCTCCTCCCCTTTTTCGCCTATGTGATTGTGATGATTTACAACGGCATCCGCCTCTACCTCTCGCCCATTCCGTTCCTTCTGAAGGACGTGAGCATCGCCGAGGCGGGCCGTGAATCCTGGGAAATGTCCAAAGGCAAGGTTCTGGACATTTTTGTTATCACGCTTGTTTTGGGCATTCTGCTTGCAGTGGTTTATCTGGCGCTTTACCTCCCCGTGTTGGTTCTCGAGTTTGTCATTTTCGCAATTGCGGGCAACAGCCTGCTGCCCCAGGCGATAGAAACATTGTTCGGGATTGTCATTACTCCGTTCTTAGTAGCAATCTCCACGTATGCGCTTTCAAGCATTTACCTGGCGCTCTTCGGCGGCGCTTCATTATCAGGAACTGCCGAAGGCGACCCAGCCCCCAAACCAAGGTTTTCGGCGAAATAGCCCAGAATGCCGATTTCCGTTTCACGCTCGGAAAGCTATTTAACCATTCCACACACCAACTGCTTTCATGGCCCGCGAAACAGTGAAAAAGTACATTGAAAAGTACTCTCTGGGCGTTGTCGAAACCGAAAATTCCCTCGAGCTCTACAACTCCTATTTCAGGAACATGGGCTTCAAGGAGGGGATTGAGGCGCTGGTAAGGAAGCGCCTCGATGACAAGGTCTTTGTCCGCGTCCTCGACATCGGATGCGGGAATGCGGGTTTCCTCGCGGATTTGAAAAAAGAATTTGATGAAGGCGTCCACACCATCGGCGCGGATTTGCTCATGCCCGAACACCAGCCCGACCAGGTGATTTTGGGGGATGCCCTCGAAGCCGAATTCCCGAAGGAGCTGGATTTCGTTTTCTCCTTCCGCTCGCTGCACGAGGTCGGCGAGCCCGAAAAAATCGTGCAGAAGGTTTACGCTTCGCTCGCAAAGGGAGGGAAGGCATTTCTTTCGTTCAGGACAATGGACCTGCTCATGGGCGGCAGGGGCATTGCCGAAATCACTTCAAAGGAGGCCCGTGCGCTGGAAAAAATGGTGCGTGCACGCAAGCTCGGCTCGTTCTCCGTTGGCGGATTTGAAGTTACTGCCAAAGACACTGAAGGCAAAAAGCGCACAGCCGGAGTGAACATCTTCCTCGAGAAATGATGCTATTTTTTTGCGAGGGCCATTTCATGCGCCTGATCGTAAATCATGAGGATGCTGTCGCGCGCTCTTGTGACAATGTAGCGGACATTCGGGTCAAAACGCGGCCTGTATTTTCTCGGCGGCGCAAACTTTCCAACGGCTCTCTCGAACTCGCCTTTGCTCTGGAAAATGGCCTTGGATGCGGAAATTGCGTTCCCTTTATTGAGCTTTAAAAAATGGGATGCCAGCATTTCGGCGCGCCTGTCTTCTTTTCTGCCGCTTGGGCGGAGAATAGTGCGGACTTGTGAATATGGAATTGCAAGCCTGAGCATTGTGGCTGTTACTCTGCTTTCCAGGCGCCGGAAACCCAGGGATTGCCCCTGTTTCAAAAGCTTTGGCCTCCCTCGCACCAATGACCCAACAGACTGCAGCAGCATTCTTTGCCTCGCATTTCTGGGATTTTCCATCATTCTCAGAATTTTTCCCATCAGACCAATCCCCATGCTAAAGCGTCATTTCATTATCAATTCTTCCGCAATTAATCCAGAAATGTCTATCGCATTGCTCTCATGCGCAATTGTGTTGCTGCTCACGACGCTTTTCGCGCCCGCCTTTTTTATTTTCTCGTAGCACCCTTCAGCGAATATGCCGTGCACGCAGATGCAGTGTATCGCCTTCGGCTTCCGCTTCCTGATTTCCTTCACGGCTTCGAGCATTGTGTGGCCCGAGCTCACAATGTCGTCGACAATTATGACTTCCTTGTTTTTCCAGTGGAGCTCGACAGCCACATTTATTTTCACGTGGCGCGGGCCGAACCTTTCCTTTGTGAAAATCGCCGACTCGAACCCGATTGAATTGGCGATTTCCCGCGCCCACTGGCTGCTCTCGATGTCGGGGCCGGCAATGACCGCCGTTTTTTTGGAAAACCTTTTCCTGATGTGCTCCGCGATTGCGGAATTCGCGGAGAGCCTTTTGCGCTCGATGTGGAACAAATCCGCGAGGTTGCGCACCCTGTGCAGGTGAGGGTCGATTGTAATGATTTTGTCGATGCATTGGCTGAGCATGTGCGCCATCACGTGGTTGGAGACGCACTCACCCTCATGGAACCTCTTGTCCTGCCTCATGTACCCCAGATATGGGATTACTGCCGTCACTTTCCGTGCGCCCAGCTCGCGCGCAGTGCGCCCTGCAAAGAACAGCTGCACAAGCGCCTCGTTCGGCTCTGGGTACATCGAATCGACAAGCGCCACTTCGCGCCCGCGTACGTCATCAAGGAATCTGAGGTATGTTTCGCAGTCGGGGAATTTTCTGGTTTCGATTTTGCCGGTTTTGGCGTTGGCTTTTTTTGCGGTTTCCATGCCGAGCTTCCGGCTGTTCTGCATCGGGAATACAATCATGTGATTCAATAGGCTTTTCCTGAATAAAAGTGTTTGGGGGGCATATCCTCCTTGGGATAAAATGTTTCCGTGCATCCTTTTGCGGAAAGCC
>CAYJRH010000048.1:0-7843 GCA_964372565.1 uncultured archaeon | reverse complement strand
CAACGTTTTTCTTTCTCCGCAGGAGAAAGAAAAAGGTTGGCACCGGCACCGAACCCTTGGAGTATTTATAAAGGAAAGGGCCAATTGTTACTGAAGCATCAAATGGCAATGGGCAGTTCCCGGCCAAGGGAACAAAACGCCTGGAAAGCCATGCAATGCAGGAGGAATCAGGTATGGCTAAAGCAAAAATAGAAAGTGTGGAAGATTTGCCAGGCATAGGGCCGCTGGCAGCCGAAAAATTGAAAAACGCCGGCTACAAAACGCTTGAAAATGTCGCAACTGCTTCTGCCGCGGAACTCCAGGAAGCCGCAGGGCTTGGGGAAGGCACGGCGGAAAAGGCCATCAAGGCTGCGCGCGAAGCCCTTGAAATGGGGTTCGAAACTGCCGCGGAACTCGCCGAGAAAAGGAAGCTTGTGGGAAGGCTCACAACAGGAAGCAAGGCAGTGGACGAACTATTAAATGGCGGAATTGAAACGCAGAGCATAACCGAGATTTATGGGAAATATGCGAGCGGAAAGTGCGTTTCAAAGGGCACTAAGCTGTTTTACTTCAATCCTGATGAGGCGCACCTACGCAGCATGGAAGAGGTTTACAACAGTTATGCAGTGAATGAGAAACCTTTTGATGGAGGGTTTCTTGCGGACCTAAAAAAACCGATTGAAGTTATAGGCGTGAACGCCCTGGGAAAACCACAGAGAGCATTTGCATCCAACTTGTTCAAGGAGCATTGCAAAACAATTGTGCAAATTGAAACGGAAAGGGGAGCCTCGCTGGAACTTACCCAAAACCACCCGCTTTTGACGCTGAATATGGATGGAATACAATGGAAATCAACTGGCCTGCTCAAGGAGGGCGATTTTATTGGCGTTCCTGAAGAAATGGGATTTGTTGGGAAAGCCACAATGTCAAAAGATGACGCGTACTTCCTTGGGCTCTATGCGGCAGAGGGCTGCGCAAACCCCTGCAGCATAACAATCTTTGACAAAAAGGCCCAGCAGTGGATAATCGGATATGTTGAAGGGCGATTTGGGTACAGACCAAGCTTTAATGCAAAAAGGAACCTCATCATTTTGCAAAAGCCGACAAAAGAATTCCTCGGCGAACTTGGAAAAACCAATGCCTACACCAAATTTGTACCGGAACAGGTACTCACTTCCAAAGAAGAAATGGTAAAGGCATTCCTTGCAGGATACCTCGACGGCGATGGAGAAGTCAGCAATATAATTGCAACGGGCACGAGGTCAAAAATGCTCAGTGAAAGCCTCGCGTATTTGTTTTCAAGGATTGGAATAAGCGTCACATCGAAAACATCGGTCAAGAAAGGAAAGGAATTCTATAAAAATTACGTCACGGAGCCCAAAGCAAAGCTGGATGCAGCCCGCTTCATGAAAGAGTTCAGCCTCCTGAAAAAAGACAGCACTATAACAAGCGAAAAGAACATTTCAACAAAATACGGCATACCGATTGACGCACTGAGGCCAGCCTACAAGAGGATTTATTCAAATTTAAGCGGTTCAAGGAGAAGGTTCAATAAATGGGGAAAAAAGGCAATGATTGAAGAGCACCCTTCACTTTTCATGAATTTGCTCTCCAAGACACCAGTTATAGAAAGGACAACCAAAAAAACGCTTGAAGAAATGCTCGGATTCTTTGGGAGCAGATTGGCAGAAATAAATGAAGCCAGGGATTTGCTTGGGGTTCCGACACCGGAAAACGTCATGAAGGCGCTCTCAATTTTGCCGTTTGAGACAGCTGAAATAAGAAAAGAAATGGGGCTAAACAGGAGCACATTCCAAAATTACATTTCGAGGAAAATGGCTCCTGACAAAGCCCAAAAAATAGCCAAGGCAATTGATTCAATGGCACTAGGCCTACTCCAAAATAATGAACTGAAAAAGGACTTAGGCACGCTAAAACTTATACTTGAGTCCAACGTCAAATGGGAGAAAATAACATCAATCAAGGAAAAGGAATACAATGACTGGGTGTATGACCTTGTGGTTCCGGGGGTGCATAGCTTCATCGGCGGTAACAAGCCAGTGTTCCTGCACAACACGCAGTGGTGCTTCCAGACCGCGGTAATGGTCCAGATGCCGAAGGAAAAAGGCGGCCTTGAAGGAAACTGCCTTTACATCGACTCCGAAAACAGCTTCAGGCCGGAAAGGGTTGCCGCAATCGCCGAGGCGCAGGGGCTGAACGTGGAAGAGGTGATGAAGAACATCCATGTCGCGCGCGCATACAATTCAGAGCACCAGATGCTTTTGGCCGAAAAATCAGCCGACATGATAAAGGAAAAAAACATCAAGCTGCTTATTGTGGATTCGCTCACTTCGCAATTCAGGTCGGAATTCATCGGCAGGGGCACGCTTGCCGACAGGCAGCAGAAGCTCAATACCCACATGAGGACACTCATGAAGCTTGCCGAAGCGAACAACATAGCGGTGCTTGTCACAAACCAGGTCATGGAGAGGCCGGACATACTCTTCGGCGACCCGACGGCGCCAATCGGCGGGAACATCGTGGGGCACAACTGCCTGCGCGGGGATACTCTAATCCAAATGGCTGATGGGAGCATAAAGGAAATCAGGGAAATTTCGCCGCCTGAAAAAATCGTTTCCACAGACCTCAAAACGAACCTGAATAGCGATGAAGACTCCTGCTCCTTCAAATCCGAGAGAAACGACATTGGCAAGGTATTTGAAATAGACACAGGGCACAGGATAGTCGCTTCCCCGGGGCACAAGTTCTTTGTACTTGATGGCTTTGACATAAAGGAAGTGACGGCATCAGAGGTCAAAAATGGGGATTATCTTGTGCACGCCAAGAACATCAAGGTCCAAACGGAAATGCAAAGGATTCCGGCGCAGGGATTCCGGGAAGTTGTCGTCGTCAACAAGCTTGGCGCAGAGCTGGTAAAGAGTTTCCTCAAGAACAATAATATAAGCATGAAACATCAGGTAGAGTTCCTGGACATCACGCCAAGGCAATTCAGGAGAGTGCTGAACCAGGAGTACCCTACTGACAAAGGCAATTTCATGGCGCTGGTGGAAAATGGGGCGGGGACAGAATTGCTCGAACAAGTGAAAAGCGCCACCACCTACAAGCACAAGCAATTCACGGAGCAGGAGTTTTTCAGCCCACGGTTGGCGCAATTGACGGGCTACTTTATCGGCGATGGCAATGCCGAAGAGAGAAGCGTTCGCCTGACAGACGCCAGGGTTGACGCTCTTGAACACTACAAAACCCTGTTCAAGGAACTCTTCAATGCAGAAGGAGCCATTGTAAAAGTGAACGGCAAAAATTGCCACAGGCTCGTTGTCAACAGCAAAGAATTGGCAAAATTGTTCAAAACCCTCAAAAATGAAGGGATAGAGCTCGCCTCGAAATCGCCCAACAAGGTGGTAGCGGCATTCATCAGGGGGTTTGTCGATGCGGAAGGCAGCGTGGACAAAAAAGTGAGGAGGATAAACATAGCGCAAAAATCTGTCCCGGTGCTGCAGAAAATCCAGCTGATGCTCAAAAGGTTCGGCATCAACTCTAGGATAAGGATAAACACCTACAGAAAAAGCGGCAAAACCATGCCAATGCTTGAAATGTTCAGCACAGACGCGGTTAAGTTCTCACAGGAAATAGGCCCGTTGACCAGCAAAGAAAAACAGGGTCAACTTGACATTTGGGTCAAAACATTCGACTATAGGAAAGCAAAGGAAGTCACCCCAATAAAAAGATGGGATTTGGCAAAAATATTGACCAAAGAGATTGGCAAGCACCATAAAATATTCAAACGAAGAAACTACACGCATGTCACACTGCAGGAAATTGAGAGGGTGTTCGGCGTGCTTAACCAGAAGAAAAGCCTTCTTTCAGCAGAGGCAACAAAAGCCCTGAATCTGATGGATGGCCTGCTCAACAAGGACTTGTCATTCGAAAAAGTGAGAAGCGTAAAAAAAATTGGGAATAACGAGCCGCTTTATGACATCAGTGTCCCGAAAAACGAGAACTACATTGCAAATGGGATAGTGGTTCACAATTCCAAAACCCGCCTATATTTGCGCAAGAGCAAGGATGACAAGCGCGTTGCGAAGCTCGTTGACTCGCCATCGCTCCCTGACGGGGAGGCGATTTACCGCGTGACGGAAACCGGGATTATAGACGTTGAAGAATGAACGCACCTATTTATTTGGCGGGGGAAACTCCGCCAGCAACTATTTTTCAAAAACGATTTCCAGCACATCGAGCTCCCTGCAAGCGCATTTTTTCCCGAGCAGCGAGGAGATTGAAGGTGCGGTGCGCCCGTTGTCGCCTGAAACAAACTCCTTTACATATAAGCCATGGGACGCCAGCACTTCAACATCGAATTCCTTTTCGCCCGTCATTTCAGCCGAAATGATCTTCGCGGCTTTTTCGCGCTCCTTCATCGCGCGGCGCTTCTCGACGCGTTCCGGGGTTTTTTGGATGACGGAGAACTCCTTGCCTGCGAGAACGGCAATTTCTTTTCCGGAAACGGTTTCCTCGCACGCGCATTTTGCGGAGTAAATTTTCCAGAATTCGGCGTTTTTTATTTCAGCGATTTTTGACGGCGCGCAAAAATGCAGGCCGTGCACCGAAATTTTTCCTTCAGATTCGGAATTTATTTCAGCTTCGAGTTTTTTGAGGCCGGCGCTCCGCTTGATGGGATGCTCGGCCTCGAACACGAACGGCCTTCCTTTGCCAAGCATGAGCACGTCCACATCCTCGCGGCCGCAGCCGTGGAATTTTGAGGCGGCGGAGCCGAAAACCGGCAGGAGTTTTTTGTCAAGAATCTCCTGTACCGAGAGCGCGGATAGCTTGCCCTTGTGATCGCAGAAATCACATCCGCGGCCCTTGCACTTGTAGCAGTAATGGAAGGTCTGGGCGATTTCGCGCGAAAGCTTGTTGTAGCGGCCTTCGATGCACACGCTCTGCGGAACCGCCTCGGCAATCCCACGGTCGAAATTCAGGAGAAAATAAATGTCGAAATTCTCCTTCAGCGCGGTTTTGCCGAGCTTTTCCGAAAAATACCCTTCAAGCAAGTGACGCAGCCGGAGCTTTTCTGCGGCATCCTTGCAGGCGACCCCAATGGCAACAGTTGTGAATTCGATGCCTGAAACAGATTTAAGGACAGCCTCAAGAATCTTGGAGTCGGAAGTTTCCAGGAAACCTATTTTTGCCATAATCAAATCTGCACATGAACAGGATTTATTATGGAAAGTCCTCGGGACTGAGCCCCTCCATGCGTATGCTGCATGCGAGCTGCGGGTTTATGCCGTTGTCGCGCAGGCTCTTCACAAGCTCAACCGATTCCGCGCCCGGGTTGAGAATCAGTTTCTTTATCCCTGAGGCCAGCAGGTCGGGAATGATGGAAACGGTCACTTGTGGAGGGAGGTATACGGAAACCCTGTCAGGCTTTTCAGGAACTTCTGAAATCGAGGGGAAGCATGGCAGGCCCTCTATTTTGGATTCTTTTGAGTTGACAGGAAAAACTATCCAGCCGAGCTGCTTGTAGGCGCGCACGCACTTGTTGCCGAACTTCGCCCTGTTAGCCGAAGCGCCGATGACTGCAATGGATGGCAAAAAAACACCGTCAGAAACTATTTCCCGGCCTTCGGGTTATTGATGTATTCATAAGCGGAGAATGCGGCGACCACCCCTTCGGCCGCGCCGGTAATCGCCTGCTTGAAAGGCCTGTTGGCGACGTCCCCCGCAGCAAAAACACCACGGACGCTTGTTTTGCCCTCAACATCAATGATAATCTCCTTTTTTTCGTCCAGCTTAACCCCCAACTTTTCCGCGAGCTGGGAATTCGGGGTTGCGCCGATTTCGATGAACACTCCGCCGAGCCTGAGCTCGCCGCCTTCCTTGAAGCGGACGCCTTTGACGCTCTTTTCCCCGAAAATCTCCTTAACATTCCTGTTCAGCAAAAGCTCGATTTTCCTGTTCTCGGCAACACGCTCGCCGTTTATCGGCTCGGGCCTTATTTTGTCGCCGCGGTGGATAATGTAAACCTTTGCGGCATGCTCCGCGAGGAAAAGCGCTTCCTTCGCCGCGCTGTCGCTGCCGCCGATTACCGCAACTTCCTTGCCCTTGAAAAGCGCGCCGTCGCAATTATGAACAATGAAACCTTTTGAAACGTAAGAATGCGTATCATTCACAGCTAAACTATAAACCTTTCCGGAATAATCTGTTTCTCTTATTTCTCTGACCGGCAAAATTGCATGCCCATCTTTTAGCCAAGCCTGATTACTTATAGAAGACCTTTCTTTAATGTGTTGATGCCGTTCCCCTAAAACTTCCGACATCTTTTCCAAAAACTGCCCGCCAACTGTCAGATGGTATTTATCATGTTTGAAAGACACTTCTCTGCCTTCAATCCGATGAACTTTTTTGTTAAGCTTTTCTTTTTCCCTTAATTGGATGGATGGGATTGCACCCAAACGAAGCATAATATCCCTTAATTGATATGTAAGCTTCCTAGAACTTGTGACGAAAGTAAAGTCCTTTTCTCTAGTGCAACCATCCCCACGCCAGAAACCTTTTACCAGTTCTGCCTGCTTTTCAGGGGGAAGTAGCATAATAAACTGCGGAATACTTTTTTCACTAGCGTGCTTGTTAAACAACACCTTGAATAAATCCGAGAGCACTCTCGAGTAAACTGTTATTGCTGCTACGTTTCCTTTGATTTTTACTTCCGAATCGAGGCCGAAATTTGATTGTATTATTTTTCTGACGTCACCGACATATTCTTTTTCGCCTTTGTTGAAGTAAAATTGTAGCTCGTGCCTAGAGGCGCTCCCCTCTGCAAGGTAGTAACCTGCAAGCCTCATGAAATCATTGTTGATGTCCACTTTGTTTTTCATGATTTTTGCAGAGTGGGTTTGCTTTCTCCCTGCAACTTCAGATTCACTGATTTTTTTCATGTCCAGATAATCCGAGAGATTAATAGATTCAATGTCGTTTGTTTCTTTTATTACAGGGTAAAGAACACAATCGTCTTTGGAAATTTCACTGGCAGGTTTCCATTCAGGTTCACTGAATTTGAAATCTTTCCAATAATTTACTCCGTGCCCTTTAGAAACTTTCAAAGTAAGGACCTGATGCTCTGGAGTGAGGGTAACCGACTCATTGAAAAAGCGCGGTTTAATGCTAATTAGCTTGCCTTCATAATCCCGTGAAGTAAATCCGTCAATATCCTTGTAAGTTCCATCCATCGTTAAAATTCTGGTGATCGGGGTGATTTCACCTATTGGCTTGATGTCGCTGTTGGTTATGATTTCCTCGCTTGGAGGCATGCACACGGCGCAGTAGCTCACGCCCTTGTTCTCGAATTCCTTTTCGCCGGGAACGCCTAATTTTTTTCTGGTGGTCCCGGTTGCAATGAGAATGGATTTGGCGCGGATTTCTTTTCCCCCAAGAGTTTTGACCGAAAAATCCAGCTCGCCGCGCTTCTTCACTTCCGTGACCCGGTCTTCAAGGACAGGAACGTTGTTCACGTCCACGTGCCTTTTCAGCTCGTCCATCAAATCCCAGCCCGTGATTGAAACCACGCCGGGCCAGTTCTCGACAACGTGCGTTTGCGTAATCGTGCCGCCGACAAGCTCGCCAATGACAAGGGTGTGCATGCGGAAACGCGCCGCGTACACTGCGGCCGGAAGCCCGGCAGAGCCTGCGCCTATTATCACGAAGTCATAATCCTTCATTGGTTCGAGTTCAGCCATTGCAACCACTTCAAGCCAAAAGTTCATGCGCTAATGAATTCAACACAATGGGTATATTGGGCTGGGACAATTATAAAAAGCATCAGGTGCAAAGCGCAAATAAGAAAAAA
>CAYJRH010000047.1:0-8319 GCA_964372565.1 uncultured archaeon | reverse complement strand
TGATGGTTCGTTATCAGCACGCCCGAAGTCGTCGAGCATGTGTTTCCGCCAACCTGCGAAGGCTGTATAAGGAACACGAGCGCGGCAATGACTATGACTATGACGACAAGCGCCCAACCATAGGTCATGAGGTACTCCAAGGCCGACTGACCTTTTTTATTGTTGAAAAACACTTTTCTCATCCTCCCTTTGTGTCGAAAACTAATTCTGGATTCCCATTCCCGCGCCTTTGGCCAGGAAAAGTCTTAGTATAATAGCCAGCCCAAGTATATAAAGCTTTTTGGCGGGGTTTCCGAAGCGGCAACCCGCAAATTAACGCTTGTTAACAAAATTTGCCCAAAATAGGCTCTTGAAGGCTGGCAACTCATTCATGCGCCAAATCCGGCAGTGCCAATAATCCTGACCCGTTGCTGATTCTGCAGCCTTTTGTCGCTTGTCCAGAATGGCGCGCCTAGTTTTATTGCCAGCGCAAAGTATGGCACATCCTTCGGGTCGGGGGAAACAAGTTTCGCTTCAGGGATGAAATCAGCGTATTCCTGATGCCTGAACTCTTTAATCTTCGCGGATTCGATGAGCTGTTTCAGCGCCATGCGTATTTCGGCTTCCGGTTTGTTGAGCCTTATTGCAAATTCACCCGAATATTTCAGGAATTCGGACCTGAAATACATTGGGACGCAAAACTCGAATTCCGAGTTGTTGGCGAGTATTTGCCTTGTTCTCCCGTCTTTAAGAAGTGCTGAAATGAGCACGTTTGCGTCTATGACAATCTGCGGCGCGCCCAAGTTTTGGCCCCTCAAACTTTTATGCCATGCTTCTTTGCTATCCTGCTGTTGATTTTCCGGCCCATTTCCACAATATCGCCTTCGGTGAGAGTGCTCTCTTTTGTCAGGGCGTCAAGCTTTTTCAGGAGCTTCAGCTTCTGGATCCGCCCCTCCAAAAATTGCCTCGTCTCTTCTGACCAGTTGACCCCCTTTATTTCCCTCATCTCCTCCTTGAGCTTTGTGGGAACGGCCAATGTCAGCGTTGCTTTTTCCATTAGAAAAACACCTCCAGTATTTACACTATATTTAGTGTTTTTAGTTCTTATTAAGCTATCCGGAAAAACTTCCGAATTGGTGAAACTGCGGGCCATTAAGCGGAAGGGCGATGGTTAGCTAATAAACAAATGCAGGGTTCGGTGCCGGTGCCACATCCAGAAAAATCGGACAGAGCGAGGCATTATGTTCAGCAGCCTCTGCTGCTGAACGACCTCCGCTCCCTTCCTCCCAAGAGGATTCAGCACGAGCCCAAACGAGTGCCGAATCCGAGGAGCACGCTCGGATGCCGATGCGGGAAACACGGGCTGCTCACTTGAATTTCCGCTTCAGGTGCTCAAGCACCGGCTTTGGCACAAACCCCGAAACATCCCCGCCGTACTCTGCTATTTCCTTGACAATGCCAGAGGTGATGTAAAAGCTTTCAGGGTCGGTCATTACAAAGACGGTTTCAATGCTGTTATCCAATAGCCTGTTCACGACAGCGAGCTGGAACTCCTGCGGGAAATCGCTGGTTTCGCGCAGGCCGCGCAGCACGACCTGCGCTTTTTCCTGCCGCGCAAAATCAACGAGGAGGGAATTGAACTGCTTCACCTCAACCCCTTTGAGGCCTTCGAGGCTTTTTCGCACCATTTCAACGCGCTCGGAAGCGGTGAACAGCGGCTTCTTGTGGGGGTTCTCGGCAATGGCAACGGTGAGCGAGCCGAAAAGCTTGAGCCCGCGCTTCACTACATCAAGGTGCCCGTTGGTAAAAGGGTCAAAAGTGCCCGGGTAAATAGCTTTCATGCAGCAAAACCTCCTTTTGGCGAAGTATTCTTGGGCAGTTCCCTTGAAATTGCTTCCGCCTGCGGCCTTAACATGGAAACAGGGCAATCAGCATCAACGATGAAATCAGCGAGCTTTTCCTTTTCGGAAACCGGCATCTGGAACCTCGCCCTTTCCCTGAATTCATTTTCGGAAAGCCCCTTTGCTTTTGCGCGGCCCAGCGCGGTTTCTTCCCTGCACTTTACGAGGATTATTTTGCCAAAAATGCCCTGCATTTGCGCCTCGAAGAGAACGGGCACTTCGGCAAAAACCGGTTTTCCCCCATCCTTATTGGAATCGAGGCTGAGCTTTTTGAGCTTTTTCCGCACTTCGGGATGCACGATCGCCTCGAGCATCGCCAGCCGGGCTTTTGAGGAAAAGGCCTTCTCAGCAAGCAGTTTTTTGTCCAGAATGCCGTTCCTGAAGACGCTTCCGCCGAAAACTTCCCGCACGCGGGAAATGATTTTGTGCGATGAGTAGAGCGAGGAAACGAATTCATCAGAGTAAAATACCGGGAAGCCCTTGCGCTCCAGCAGGCGCGCAAAGGTCGTTTTTCCGGAGGCAAGGCCGCCTGTAATCCCTATGAGCATGAAATGATTGGGCGTGGAAGGCATAAAAGGGAAACCGAAGGGAACCAGAAACAATAAATATCGTTTCCAACCTCCTTGAGTGCATGAACCCTGAAATCTTCCGCGAGTATGACATCCGCGGCATAGCTGAAAAAGACATTGACAATGAAACCGCGGAAATGATTGGCAGGGCATACGGGACTATTATACATAATCGTGGAGGGAAAAAAATCGCTGTGGGAAGGGACAACAGGAAAAGCGGCAGGCGCATCACGAAGGCCTTTTTGAAAGGGCTTCTCAGCACGGGCGTGAACGTGGTTTTCATCGGCGAGATACCGACGCCGCTTTTGTATTACGCGGTGCACAAACTCGATGCGGACGGCGGCGTAAGCGTAACCGCTTCGCACAACCCGCCCGAGTTCAACGGCTTCAAAATAATGGCGGGAAAGGACGCGATTTATGGGGAGGCGATACAGGAATTGCGGAAAATAATTGAAGGGGGAAGTTTTTTTGCCGCGAAGAAAAAAGGCAGGCTCAAAAAAAAGAGCATGGATGCGCAGTACGTTGCCGAGATAAAATCAACCGTGAAAATCGGGAAAAAGCTGAAAGTGGTGATTGACGCGGGCAACGGAATGGCTTCGGATTTGGCGCCGAAAATCCTCAGAAGCATGAGCGGAAAACTGGCCTGCCTTTACTGCAAAAAAATATCTTCATACCCTAACCATGCCCCAGACCCGACACAGGAAAGGAACATCCTTGATTTGAGGGAGCGCGTGCTGAAAGAAAAGGCGGATATTGGCATTGCGTTTGACGGTGATGCTGACAGGATCGGGGTGCTGGATGAGAAAGGGAACCAGGTATATGGTGATAAGCTGCTCGGGATTTTCGCTGCCGACCTTCTCAAGAGGGAAAAGGGCGCGGAAATAATTTTTGAGGTGAAGTGCTCGCAGGCATTGGATGAATGGGTGAGGGAAAAGGGCGGCAAGCCTTTGATGTGGAAAACGGGGCATAGCCTCATCAAGGCCAAGATGAAGGAGGATAACGCCGCGCTCGCGGGCGAAATGTCGGGGCACATGTTCTTCACCGAAAAGTGGTACGGGTTTGACGACGCGCTCCTTGCCGCAGCGAGGCTGATGGGAATTGTTTCTAACTCTGGGAAGAGGCTCGGCGAGATGGTTGCGGAGATGCCTCAATACGCCACATCCCCCGAGTACAGGGTGGATTTTGCGGATTCCGGAAAATTCGCGTTTGTTGAGGAAGCAAAGAACTACTTTAAGGGAAAATATGATGCCATTGATGTTGACGGCGTTCGCGTCCTTTATCCGAACGGCTGGGCCCTGCTCCGCGCCTCGAATACCCAGCCGAAGCTCATACTGAGGTTCGAGGGGAAAACCAAAAGGGATTTGGAAGAAATTGAAAAGGGTTTTTTGGCGGAGATAAAGGGGTTCTCGGGAAGGGAATTGGCGCTTGGCAACGAGTAGGCATGCCGGCTTGGCGGCGCATATATTATTCTTTCCAGACGGAACGATGACTTGGCTGGCAAGAGGCTTTTTATTCAACACTATGCTTAGGATTAGGTTAAGAAGAGGGTTTTTCTGATGGAAGAGAAGAGGCGTGCGGCGCTGCTTATTGCGACAAAGAAGCTTGTTGTAGGGGGCGCTGTCGAGCAGGATATTATGGCGAGCCTGCAGGAGCTCGGGGCCACGGCTGATGAAGCCGGAATGCTTTTGAACGAGGTCCGGAAAGCTGTTGAGCCCCCGGTTTTGCCTCCGCTCCAGAGGAAGAACACGGAGGAAAAGGAAATCTGGAAGGAATCCATAGAAAAAAGGATACAGGAAGGGAAAAGCAGGTATGTTTCTGAGAAAACTTCTGCGGATGCCGTGATGGTGCCCGAGGAGGAGTTCCCAAAGCACTTCATCGGAAAGGGCACGGGCGAGGAATATGTGCCCGAGCTGAAGAAGGGCGGAAGGGCCGCGACCAGGGAAATTATTGTGGAATCGAAAATCGGGAGCCTGCCCAAGAGGCAGACGTGGGCAATGGCGCATGACGGAGGCACTGAAAGAATTTTAATAGAAAAGATGTCGCATATAGAGAAGGCACTGGAAGCGCTGGAGAAGGAGTTTGCGGAAAGCACATCAGCGGGAAAAAGAAGCCCAAAAAAGAGAAAAGCGGCGAAAATCGCGCAAAAGAGGCGCGGCGCGCAAAATGACGGCAAAGCAAAATTTGACGGGGATGGCGGGGTGAATTGAAATGGTTGTGCAGAGCAAAACCAAGGAAGGGAAGATTGTCGTCGAGCGCGTAAAGACCGGGGTGCCGGGCCTTGATGACATGATGGGCGGGGGCATACCCAAAGGCGACCTTGTTGTGCTGAGCGGGGACCCGGGGAGCGGGAAAACGGTGCTTTGCTGGCAGTTCATTGCGGAAGGCATCACAAAGTATGATGAACCCTCGGTTTATGTTTCGCTTGAGGAAACCGAGGAAACGATTTACCAGGGGGCTTTGCAGTTCGGCTTTGACTTGCGCAGCTTCGTGAAATCCGGAAAGCTTGTGATTGTAACTGTTGAGCTTTACGACTTTGAAAGGCTCAAGGCGGCAATTGAGGACAACGTGAGGAAAATTGGCGCAAAGCGCGTTGTGATAGACCCGGGAGTGATATTCAGGCTGTTTTTCGACAGGGAGCTTGACGCGAGGAAAAGGATTGTTTCGCTTGGCAAAATGCTGAAAATAATCGGGACAACGACAGTCATCACGAACGAGATTACGCTCGACAAGCTCACTTCGCTTTATGGGCTCGAGGAGTATGTTGCCGACGGGGTCATACTCCTCTACCACACCAAAATAAAGAACAGGTTTGTGAGGAGCATTGCCGTGCTGAAGATGAGGAACACTGTCATATCCGACGCGCTAAGGCCCGTGAAGATAACTGACCAGGGAATCAATGTGCTTGACAAGTCGGAGCTGTTTGAGGAGATTGGGTAAATGCCAAAGAAGGCAATTCGGGCGAAGCCCGCTGAAAGGGCAGCAAAGGAAGAAAGCGCTGGCCAGAAAAATCCCGGCGGCGCCGCCACCTTCAATTGGACGGAGGAGAAGCTTGAGCGCATCCTCAGCAAGGAAACCTTTGAAGAGAGCAGGGTCAATGACGCGTTTGAGGGGATAACGCACCCTTTCACGGCGCTCCTGCTCATAGAGGCGAGGGAATACACCGAGCTCAAGAACCGCGTGGTGGAAAGGTTCCTGGATGAGTACAGCCTAATCTACATTGCGCTGAACTCGAGCTATGTCTCTCTCATGAAGGAGTTCCAGAGGCGGAAAAAGCCGGCCGGCAATGTCTTCTTCATTGACATGGTTTCTATAGAGGCCGGGGCAAAGCCGTCGCAGTCGGGAAATGTTGTTTACCTCAACTCGCCGCTTGAGCTCACTGATTGCATAATTGCGGTGGAGAAAAAGCTTTCGGAATCCGCGGGAAAAAAAGTTATTGTGGTGCTGGATTCTGTTTCCACGCTCCTCATTTATGAGGATGCCGGTGCGGTTGAAAAGTTCACCCACGCACTCCTGAACAAGGTGAATGCGTATGCCGCATCTGCAATAGTGCTCAGCGCGGGCACAGGAGAGCACGACACCATAACAAGCACCATAGGCCAGTTCTTTGAGAAGACCGTCAGGCTTTCAGCGCATAACCAGGGCCAAAAGCCTTTTTGAAAAGCCCGGAAGCGCTTTCCTTGAGGCTGCGGAGCGATGAAACCTGCCTTTCCTGCGAAAATGCGCTGATTTCGCCGCGAAGCCGCATGATTTCGGATTCTGCGGAAAGCTTTTCATTTTGCAGGGCCGAAATCTCGGCTGAAATCCTGAGGCTAGAAAGCGCCTTCTGGGCCTTGAGCGTTTCTGCCTGCACCTTGTTCGTTTCCCAAAAGCAGTCCGTGAAAAAATCCTTTTTCACAAGCGCGCCTATTGCGTCCAGCTTCTTTTCCTTCCCGGGGCCCTTCAATTCTATCCTGCCATTCCTGATAAGGTCGCCTGCCTTTACGAATATCCCTTTGCACACAGCCCCGTTCGGGTCTGAAACAAACGCGGAGAAAGGCGAGTTCAGGAGCATTGAAAGAATTTCCTTTTCCTTTTGCGAAAGTGCGCCCGAGGAAGATGACACCTGATGAAGCCTCTTCAGGGCTTTTTCGAGCGGGGCGATTTCCGAATTGAACCTGGATATTATTTCCTCCTTCCGCCTTCCAAGCGATTCAAGCGCGGAGTTGAGGCTTTCCAGTTCCCGCGCTTCCGAAGACAGCCCTTTTGCCGCGATTCCCCTTTCGATTGATTCGCGCGATTCTTCTGCTTCCTTAAGAGAGGTTTCGAGCGCCCCGCGGCGCCTCAGAGAGGACTCGAGCTCCGATTCCTTCTTTTCAATTTCGGCAAGGGCTTTTTCAAGCTCGGAAAGCGCCAGGAATTTTTCCGAGCAAGCGGCGCGGTTCAGCGCGTCCAATGCGGAAGCGAGTTCCTGAAGGTTGGCGCCTATTGCTTTCACCTCATCACGGAGCATGAGGCGCGCGAGCGCGATGTTCTTCCAGTACGGCATCAAATCCATTGTGACGGTTTTGAGCGCGGCAGGTGCATAGGCGCGCACGGAAGCCGCGTCGATTTTGGATGGCGGAGTGAGCTTGTTGGAGATGCCTTTGAGCTGGCGCGAGAGGTTTTTCTGCGAGGTCGAGACAATCTGCCTGTAGGCGCTGTTGCCCTCGCCAACATTGATTTGGTGCTTCTCAAGCTCTTCGGCGTTTCTTGAGAGGGCAATGACCAGGTGCTTTATTTCCGCGAACTTCCTGGAGGCGAAGTCCACAACCGCTTTTTCCTCGGCGCCGAGCTTTTCCAAGGCGAGATTCCTGGCCTCTGCAAGGCCCACTTCCTTTGATTCCATTGATGCGTTGAAGATAGGCGATAACAGGCTTTTCAGCAGACCCATGGAGGATTTGCTGGTGGAAAACGGTTTTATAGCTGATGGTGGGGGCTATTTTTTAACATCCTAAACTGTTGGCCGCACCGGCACCCAGCCCTGAAAACCAATTAAAAAGCGCTTGCTGGGAAGCAATATTTCGCATCCTTATGCAATGGAAGGAAAAGCTGCGTGAACTCGCCGAAGAGGCACGGAAGCGCGATGATTTCGCGGTTGTGCACCACTATGATGCGGATGGCTGCTCAGGCGGGGCCATAATGCAAAAGGCGCTGGGGCGCGCTGGCAAATCCGTAAAGAGGATGTGGGTGAAGCAGCTATACAAGGAAACGATTCCGGAAATAAGGGGAATGGGGCGGAACTACGTTTTCGTGGATTTTGGGTCGGGGCAGCTTGGGTACCTGAAGGAGGAATTCGGGGACAATTTGTTTGTCTTCGACCACCACGAAAAGACAAATGTGCAGCACCCGAACCACTTCTCGCCGTTTGATTACGGGATAAACGGCGGCAACGAAATCAGTGCATCCGGAATATCCTTTTTGTTTGCGATGGAGCTGGACAGGAAAAACATTGACCTTTGCCAGCTTGCCCTTGTGGGTGCTGTTGGTGATGTGCAGGACTTTTCCGGCAGGCTGGCTGGGCTGAATGCGGAAATAGTGAAGATGGGGACTGGGGTGGGGATTGTGAAGGTTGAAAACGACCTGCGGCTTTACGGCAGGGTAACAAGGCCGCTCACGCAATTTTTGATGTTCAGCACTTCGCCCATGCTCCCTGAACTTACCGCGAATGAGGAGAACTGCGTGAAGTTTTTGCGCGGGGTCGGAATTGAGCTGCGGGATGGCGAGCGATGGAGAACCTACATCGACCTTTCGCTCGAGGAGCGCAAGAGGCTTGCGACCGCGCTCATATTGCATCTCAAGGCTTGGAAAGTGCCGGAATGGAAAATACAGGAGCTCTTCGGCGAGGTTTACAC
>CAYJRH010000046.1:0-8365 GCA_964372565.1 uncultured archaeon | reverse complement strand
GGAATAAAAAGGTTGCTTCTTGCGAAGCACGACCTACCTCGGCCCAAAGGCCGAGCGTAGGGCGCTCCCTTCCGAAGAGCATGTTCGGAATAAAAAGGTTCCTGAGCCAATATTTTTGTGGAACGGATGCACTGCATCGAAGTCGCGTTTTCAAGGGAAAGGCTCGATTCCACGGGCTATTCCGCGAGAAAGGACATGGAAGAGGACCTCGGGATTATGGGGATTTCAAAAGTCCGTTTTACTGAACTTTATTACATCGATTCCCCTTTTGAGCCCGCCAAAATCCAGGAAATTGCGGCAAAAGTCTTCATCGACCCGATTGTCCAAAAATTCTCCACCTCGGGCCCGGTTTACATTGACTATGATTTTTATGCGGAAATAAGGCTGCACCCGGATGTTACCGACAATTTGGGCATGACAGCACAGGAAGCCATTGAAGATTATCTCGGGGCAAAACTTGAAGGAACCGTGCGCAGCGCAAAGCGCTATTATTTCAACGGCGCGATTTCAAGGAGCGATGTTGAAAAAATCTGCAGGCAGATGCTCGCAAACGGGATCATTGAAACTTTTGAAATAGGTGGGAAAAATGCCTGAGCTTGCGGAGGATGAAGTGAAAATTTCCGGCTTCGGGGAGAAGGAGCTCCTTGCGCTCGGCAAAAGCATGCTGCTCTCGCTTGATGCGAACGAAATGCGGGAGGTGCAGGCCCATTATAAAAAGCTGAAGCGCGAGCCGACGCAGATAGAGCTCGAAACCATTGCACAGACATGGAGCGAGCACTGCAAGCACAAGACATTCCGCGCGGAAATAGAATATGACAAATCCGGCAGGAAAAGCAAAATCAAGGGCCTGTTCGCGGAATTCATACGCAAGCCGACTCTCGCGTCGCGGAAAAAATGGCTTGTCTCGGTTTTTTCGGACAACGCAGGCATCATAAAATTCAACAATGAATGCAATGTCGCAATGAAATGCGAAACGCACAACCACCCCTCGGCGCTCGACCCGTACGGCGGTGCGAACACAGGAGTCGGCGGAGTGATAAGGGATGTCCTTGGCGCGGGGTTGGGCGCGAAGCCCTTTGCATGCACCGATGTATTCTGCTTTGCCCCGCATGATTACCCAGCATCGAAGGTTCCCGAAGGCGTGCTGCACCCCAAGAGGATATTCAAGGGCGTGCGCGCGGGAGTTATGGATTATGGGAACAGGATGGGAATCCCGACTGTAAACGGCGCGATTCTATTTGATGAGCGCTACCTCAGGAACCCGCTGGTTTACTGCGGCACAGCCGGATTGATACCCAAGGGCATGGAGAAGAAGGCTGCAAAAGCTGGGGACTTGGTTGTCGTTGTCGGGGGGAAAACAGGCAGGGATGGAATCCACGGGGCGACATTCTCATCAGTCGGCCTTGATGAAAGCGCCTCTTCCAGCGCCGTGCAGATAGGGAACCCGATTGAGGAAAAAAAGATGATGGATGCCCTCCTAAAGGCGCGGGATTTGAAGCTTTATAACGCAATCACCGACTGCGGGGCAGGGGGGTTTTCCTCAGCTGTCGGGGAAATGGGTGCGGAAATAGGGGCACGCGTGGATCTGGAAAAGGCGCCGCTGAAATACAAAGGTTTGAAGCCGTGGGAAATCTGGCTCAGCGAGGCGCAGGAGCGCATGGTTGTTGCCGTGCCGAAGAGGAATTTCGCGAAGCTTAAGGAAATCTGCGGAATCGAGGGCACGGAAGCGGCAGCCATAGGGGAGTTCACTAGCACGAAAAAGCTCGAGCTGTTCCATAACGGCGAACAGGTTGGCGCTTTGGACATGAAGTTCCTGCATGAGGGCGTGCCAGTAAAGAAAATGAGGGCCGAATGGAGCCCTGCAAAGGAAAAGGAGCTCGAGTGCTCCCAGCCTTTTGACTGCAACGAGACGCTGCTGCAGGTGCTTTCAATGCCGAACATCTCGAGCAAGGAAAAAACCGTGCGCAGGTATGACCACGAGGTCAGGGGCGGGACGGTCGGGAAGCCTTTTGTCGGGAGGAAAAGCGACGGCCCGGCGGACGCGGCAATAATGAGGCCGCTGCTGGATGACTGGAAAGGGGTTGTGATTGCGAACGGGATAAACCCGATGTACTCTGACTTGAACGCTTACCGGATGGCGTGCTCCGCAATCGACGAGGCGATAAGGAATGCGGTCGCTGTGGGCGCCGACTTCGAACGCATTGCGCTGCTCGACAATTTCAGCTGGGGAAACCCTGAAAACCCGAAAACCCTTGGCGCTTTGGTTGCAGCATGCGAAGGCTGCCATGACTCTGCAAAAGGCCTTGACGTGCCGTTCATTTCCGGGAAGGACAGCCTTTACAATGAGTACTGCTCAGGGAAAGAATGCACATCAATTCCGGGAACGCTCCTCATCTCCTCAATAGGCATCATCGAGGACACCAGGAAAAAAATCTCGATGCCACTGAAGCGCGAAGGTAACCTTATTTACATTATCGGTGAAACTTTTTCGGAGCTCGGGGGAAGCCATTACGCGAAATTCTCGCTTGAAGCGGGCGGAAAAGCGCCTAACGTTGATTTCAAAAAAGCGCACATGATTTTCTCGAAGCTGAGCGAACTGCTAGGAAAGCAGAAAGCCGAGGAAAAGATTGTTGCCGCGTGCCACGATTGCTCGGAAGGCGGAATCGCGGTCGCGCTCGCGGAAATGGCTTTCGCTTCCGGGCTCGGCGCGGAAATCGGATTGAAGAATGTCCCGCTCGGCGAGAAAATTAGCCGCGACGATTTCATTTTGTTTTCCGAATCGAACACGCGC
Source organism: uncultured archaeon (assembly GCA_964372565.1). Taxonomy (GTDB): domain Archaea; phylum Iainarchaeota; class Iainarchaeia; order Iainarchaeales; family Iainarchaeaceae; genus UBA10205. The sequence goes on along the minus strand of CAYJRH010000046.1, from coordinate 5,574 downwards.
TTCATTGTGGAAGTCGAGGCGGAGAGGCAAAGGGAGTTTGAAAAGGCGATGAAAGGCATTGCATTCGCGGAAATCGGCAAGGTTACAGGAACCGGAAAGCTTGTGGTGAACGGCTTGGAAAAGCCCGCGATAATAAATTCGGGGCTTGATGATTTGAGGAGCGCGTGGAAGAGCACGCTGTGGTGGTAAAAATGGAGGGAGGGCGAAGGGCCGGAGATGGAATGAGTTGCAATGAAAGTATTATTGGTGGTGCCAAACAATGACAATGAAAGCGATTGTTTTGCGCGCGGCGGGAACGAACTGCGATTACGAGCTTGAAACAGGCCTCAGGCTCGCGGGGTTCAAAACCGAGAACGTGCACGTAAATGAGCTCATAAGCGGCAGCAGGAAGCTCTCGGATTTTCAATTACTCGGAATACCCGGGGGTTTCAGCGCCGGGGATTATCTGGGCTCGGGGAAAGTCTTTGCGAACAAGCTGCTGTTCAAGCTCAAGGACGAAGTCCCGAAGTTTGTCGAGGCCGGCGGGCTGGTATTCGGCGTATGCAACGGCTTCCAGGCCCTTGTAAAGGCGGGGATACTGCCCGGCTTTGCTGAAAATTACATGGAGCAGCTGACAACGCTCACTTTGAACAACCCCGCGGGTTTCCAGTGCCGCTGGGTGAAGCTCCGCAAGAGGCAATCAAGATGCATATTCACTTCCGAAGGCCTTGAAACGCTAAGCGTGCCGATTGCCCATGGGGAAGGGCAGTTCATTGTGAAAAGCAGGGGCGTGCTGAACAGGCTTTACTCGAACGGGCAAATCGTATTCAAATACATACGCAACCCCAACGGCTCAACTGATGACATTGCAGGAATCTGCGACGAAACAGGAAGGGTGTTCGGCATGATGCCCCATCCCGAAAGGAACCTGTTCGGCATCAACGCGCCGGACACGGAATACGGGAAGATTCCCGAAGAAGGCGAGGGCGTGCAGGTGTTCAGGAACGCTTTCAACTACCTGAAGAAATGATTAGTCATCCGACAATTTCTTTCCTGAACTTATCACGGACTCGGTTGAAACGCTTGAGAAAAATCGTGGTTTTTACACGGCCTATCTTATCAGCTATTTCATTCATTGTGCCTTTGGCAATATTAAATTTTGTATTTACACTATCCCACTTTTCAAGATTGGCCATCATTTTGGCAATCTTTCCCTGAACAAACTGCCTGGAAGAGCCATCGGAAACATTTGCCGCATCAAGCGCATACTTGGCCGCAATCCTTGCTACAATCAGGCCCTTTTCTTTTGCTTGCCGGCCTTCAATTTCCGGCAAAGCTTTAATGAATTGTTTTATTCCAGGCATTCGTTCACTTCTGGTTCTCTGCTTGCCGACACCCACAACGGAATTAAACGAAATCCCTGCAAGTTTTTTTTCAATCAACTCGGCATACCTGGCGGCTTCGCCTTTTGAAGGTTTTGAGAACCCGCGGCGAACCCTCCGGAAAGATGATGCGGCGGAACCCGCAAATTTTCGGATGCGAGACGCTGAGGATGCTTTTGAGCTTGAGCGCAACAATGCCATACTAAGAATTCGGCTGTGGAATATAAATTACTTCTGGGGGAGGCTCTATATACAAACAGAAAATGGCACCGAGTGGTTATGCAGTAGTGATTCTATGCCTATAACCCGACAGACACAAAAGTACACGCACGAGCAGATTTTCGGGCTGCTGAATCTTGAGGCATTTGCTGGAATTGTAGAATATGTGGCACCGGCAATGAACCCTTTCGAATTCAATATAAATGAAACAAAACCCTATGTGTGCATGGCAACTTACTCAAATTTGGAAAAAAAGAACGCTTGGAAACTTTATCGCAACGCCATGAGGCTTCGCAAAGAATCCGGCCATGGCTATAGGAAAATCGCCCGAAAACTAAATAAAGAAAATGATGTTTGTATTTCAGAAAATACTGTTGCTGGATGGATTTATTACGGCAATGTGCCGTTCAATGGCGAAAAAACGTGGTTTAAGCCAAAACCAATAATGCCAAAAAATAGGCTGAAGCGCCTTTATCTGAAAAATGGCATGAGTGCCTCCGAAATCGGGAAAAAAAATAGGACAACGTTTGCTACAGTAAAAAAATGGCTGAACAAGTACAAAATAAAGACCCGAAGCCACAGAGATTCAATGAATACCGCAAAAATAAGGGTATTATTCAGGAACCAGCAGTTGACAAGACTGCAAAAGCCACATAAAAGGCTTTCAAATGAAAAAGCGTATGTGCTTGGGGTCCTTTGCGGCGATGGGCACATTAACAAAAAATTCATTAGGTTCGAGATACGTCACACGGAAGAGTTCATAAGGGAATTCCGGAATTGCATAAACAAAATCTATGGCACTAAATACAATTACAAGTACTATAAACCAAGGAACAGCTTTGTCATGCAAATAAATTCGGAATTGATGTGCAAAGACCTGTTGGGTTTCGGGAAATTTGACACTTTTCAGTGGGAAATACCAAAGCAGGTGGTGAAATCAAGGGCAAGAAACGTGAAAAGAATGTTTCTCAGGGGCCTTTTCGACAGCGAAGGCTCGGCAGGATATTACAAAGTGGAAATGTCATCTGCTAATGGAAAAGGCGTAAAGCAGGCGAAGAGTATGCTAAAGAGTCTGCAAATTGAATCAAAAATATACCCGACAGGCAAATACTGGCTGCTGGTTATTTCAAGAAAAGAAAATCTGAGACGATTTAAAGAAGAAATCAATTTTACCATAGAAAAAAAACGCAGCAATCTGGCTAATATGTATGGCGGGAAGTGGTAAAGATGTCTATAAGCCGGCTGAATGAACCTTACACCACAGAGTACATCAGGAAGCTGTTAAATCCCATTTTATCGGAATGGTTCTTCAGCAAATTCAGTGACTTTACAGAATCGCAGAAATATGCCATTCCCGAAATACACAACAGCCAAAATATCCTTGTTTCTTCTCCAACGGGAACAGGGAAAACACTTAGTGCATTCCTTGCAATACTGAATGAATTGATAACTCTTTCGGAATACGGCCAATTGGAAAATAAGGTTTACTGCGTTTATATCAGCCCGCTTAGGGCATTGTCACGGGATATTGAGAGAAATCTCAATGAACCACTAAAAGAAATCGCCGAATTGGCGAAAAAGAAAGGCAAAAAAATTGAAGTTCCGATAGGCATCAGGACAGGTGACACAACCACGAGTGAAAGGGCAAAAATGTTAAGAAAGGCCCCAAGAATTTTGATTACCACGCCGGAATCAATAGCAATATTGCTTAACGCACCGAAGTTTAGGGAAATGCTGAGAAATGTCAAATGGACAATCATCGACGAAATCCACTCGCTCGCGGAGAACAAGCGCGGCACCCATCTTTCGCTGTCGCTCGAAAGGCTCCGGCGCCTCGCGCCGAACGCCTGCAGAATCGGGCTTAGCGCAACCGTTGCGCCTCTTGAGGAAGTGGCGAAGTTCCTTGCCGGATATGAAGGCGGGGAGCCGCGCGACTGCAAAATTGTCGATGTGTCCTTCCTCAAAAAATTCGACCTGAAAGTAATTTCGCCCCTTGAAAGCTTCACGAATGCAAATTGGGGGCAGGTTCAAAAAGCCCTTTACAGCACGCTCCATGAACTGGTGCAAAGCCACAAGACAACGCTTGTGTTCACAAACACGCGCAGCGCAACCGAGCGGGTTGTGCACAACCTAAAGGACAAATTTCCCACGCTGTACGGGGAAGCGAATATCGGCACCCACCACAGCTCGCTTGCAAGGGAACTGCGGCTGAATGTCGAGGAAAGGCTCAAGCGCGGGGAGCTGAAGTGCGTGGTCTGCTCGACTTCGCTGGAACTCGGAATTGACATAGGCTATATTGATTTGGTTGTGCTGCTCGGCAGCCCGAAGAGCATTGCGCGCGCGATACAGAGAATCGGCAGGAGCGGGCACCAGCTGCACAGCACCGTAAAGGGCAGGATAATTGTGCTGGACAGGGATGATTTGGTCGAATGCTCGGTAATGCTCAGGGCCGCTTATGAAAAAAAGATTGACAAAATAAAAATTCCAGAAAACTGCCTTGACGTGCTATGCCAGCACATTTACGGAATCGCAATCGAGGACAAAATCCACGCTGATGAGCTTTACAGGCTCGCAAAGCAGGCTTATCCCTACAGGAACCTCTCGCGGCTGGACTTCAACGAGTGCGTGGATTACCTCGCAGGAACTTACACTAGCCTTGAAGTGAGGCACGTTTACGCGAAAATCTGGCATGACCCCGAAACAGGCATGATCGGCAGGCGCGGAAAAACCGCGCGCATAATTTACATGACCAACATCGGAACCATACCAGATGAGGCCAAAATAAAGGTCAAGGTCGGCGAAGCCTCGATCGGCACAATCGATGAAGGGTTCCTTGAAAGGATGCATAAAGGCGACGTGTTCGTGCTCGGCGGGCAGGCATACGAGTTCCTTTACACGCGCGGAATGACGGCACAGGTGAAGGCTGCCTACAAAAAGCCGCCTACCGTTCCTTCATGGTTCTCGGAGATGCTTCCGCTGTCCTTCGACCTTGCCCTCGAAATCGGGAGGTTCAGGAAGCTCATGGATGGCAAGCTGCGCGCAGGGGAAAGCAAAAAAGAAATCACCGCTTTCCTCAAATCGCACCTTCACGCCGACGCGTACGCCGCGGAAGCGCTCTACGAATACTTCTCGGAACAATCCAGCTACCTCGAAATCCCGAACAACGGCAAAATCATCATTGAAAGGTTTGTTGAAAACGGGAGGAACCATCTCCTCTTCCATGCGCTCTACGGAAGGAAAACGAATGATGCGCTCAGCTTCGCCTACGGCTACGCGCTTTCAAAAATAATGCGCAAGGATGTCGAAATCACCATGAATGACAGCGGGTTCATGCTTACAAGCACGGAAAAGATGCCGATTGAGAAGGCGCTGAAGGCGGTTTCCAAAAAGGATTTGGCAAAGATCCTTGAATTCGCAATTGACAAGACCGAAATCCTGAGCAGGAGGTTCAGGCACTGCGCCGCGCGCTCGCTCATGATACTGCGCTCTTACCGCGGCCGCACAAAAAGCGCGGGAAGGCAGCAGATGGGCTCGCGGCTCCTGCTGAGCGCGGTGCGGAGGATAAGCAATGATTTTGTCATCCTCAAAGAGGCGAGGCGCGAAGTTTTGGAGGATGCGATGGACATCACGAGCGCCAAAAAAGTTGTCGAGGGAATCGAAACAGGGCACATCAAAATAAAGCGGCTTAATTCCCCGGTTCCAAGCCCGTTCGCGTGGGCAATAGCAATGCAGGGCTACATGGACGTGCTGAGGATGGAGGACAGGCTGGCGTTCATAAAAAGGATGCACGAAGAGGTAATGCGGAGGATTGGGGAACGCGGGAAAAAGGAAGTGGAAGGATAAGGGGCAAATTTATGAGCGGCGTGGAACGCGGGAAAAAATGGCGTGGAACGATGCTTGGAAAACTCCCGAAAGGATTGGAAATTATAGACCTTGCGCTCTGGCTGCCGGATGAGAAGCTCCTCGCAATCAGCGACCTCCAGCTCGGGAATGA
>CAYJRH010000045.1:0-8626 GCA_964372565.1 uncultured archaeon | reverse complement strand
GGGTTGTTTCCCCGCCTAAAACCCTCATTTAAAATGCCCCTCCAGCGTCTGCTGCCTGCTCTCCAGGCCTTTAATCTTCGCCTTTTGGTGTTCGTGCGGCGTGAGCTCGAAATCGAGCTTGGCGAATTCCAGCCCCAATTGGCCGAGCAGCTCCTTTGCGTTCTTCCTTATGCCCGGCGCCAGCAGTATTCCGCGCGTTTTTATCCCCTTCATCCTCTCGACCTCTTTCATGTATCTTTGCAGCTGCGTCACTCCAGCGTAATCCGCCTCGCGCCTCTTCAGCTCAATCACGACGAAATTCCCTTCCCTGTCCTGCGCAACGATGTCGCAAATCCCTTTGCGGAAATGCTGCTGCTGGTTGACGGGCATGAGGCCCGGCTCTATCATGGAGAGGTCCTGCATTAAAAGTTCGTTCAGGTCGCGCTCGCTTCCGCTGAGCCTCAGGTCATTCGTTTGTTCGATGCCGTATCTCCGCAAATCATCAAGCCCGCTGAACACGACAGTTAGCTTTTCGGCTGGCTTCGCTTTGCTGGCGCGGAGCATGAACGCGCCTTCGGTGATTTCGCACGAGATTTGCGTTCCCATCATGTAATTCGCCGGGCGCACGAGCCTGTTCTGGTGTATTGAAACGGAGCCGTCTCCCTTGATGAGCACAAGCCTTTTTCCCTTCGGCAGCTTCGAAGTTGCGCGGCCGTGGTAGTCGACGGTGCAGTCGCCGACAAGCACTATCATGTCCTTGTTTACAATGCCTTTTTCAATCTCTTTTTTGCAATCCTCAAGCTCCATAATGCCCCGCCCGCAGATGCACTATTTTTTGCCTTGAATGCAATAAAACACTAACTATGGCGCCGTTCAGATTAAGTCAATTCCCGAAACCCCCTGCATTCGGCCCGAATTCCTGCGGAAATTTCCGCCACCGGGCAGCGTTGCGCTTGGCCCGAAACTCTTATAATTTCCGTGCAGGCATTTTGTATTATGGAGAAAACCGCAACAATTGAGCGCGGGGTATTTGCCGAGGCCGAAAGGCTGCATGAAAAGATGCGCCACCTTGGTTACACGATGAATGAGTGCATGCTTTTTGCCCCGCTCACGCTCAAAATCAACCGGCTGAAAAAGGAAAAAAACGCGGTAATTCTCGCCCACAATTACCAGCGCCCCGAAATCATGTTCGGTGTCGCGGATTTCATCGCGGACAGCTACGCCTTGGGCGCGGAAGCGAAAAAAACCTCTGCCGGAACAATTGTTTTCTGCGGCGTGCAGTTCATGGCAGAAACAGCGAAAATCCTGAATCCCGCAAAAAAAGTCCTTATCCCTTCGCTCGAGGCCGGCTGCAGCCTTTCGGAGAGCATAACAGGCGCGGATGTGCGCAAACTGAAAGAAGGGCATCCCGGGGTTCCTGTTGTTTGCTACGTGAATACCTCGGCGGAAGTTAAGGCCGAGAGCGGCGCGTGCTGCACCAGCGCCAATGCCTTGAAAGTGATAGAGGCGATGCATGGAAATGAGGTGATTTTCATTCCCGACACTTACATGGCCGCCAATCTGGCGAAGTTAACGAAAAAGAAAGTGATTCCCTGGAGCGGAAAGTGCATTGTCCATGACACCTTCACCGGCGAACAGATCGCGGCTTACAGGGAACAGTATCCCGGCATGAAGGTCCTTTCGCACTGGGAGTGCGATTCCTCGGTCATCGGCCTCTCGGACATGTCGGGGGGGACAAGCGACATGTACAATTACATCAAAGCGAGCGATTCGAAGCGCTTCATGCTGGTTACTGAATGCGGAATGTCGGATTTGCTCCGCGTGCGCTTTCCCGAGAAGGAATTCATAACCCCGTGCAGCATCTGCCCTTACATGAAGAAAACTCACCTCGACAATGTGCTTGATTCTCTTGAGAAGGGCATTTACGAAGTGAAAATCCCAGAAGTAATAAGGGTGCGGGCGCAAAAAGCGCTTGAAAGGATGCTTGAGATCGGGAAGTGAGCTATTGAAAATACCGATTTCCGGCAGAAAAAAGGCTTTGTTAATTGTCGATGCCCAGCCCGCATTCATAACCAATCGTAATTCATATGTGCTGGAAAATATATGCCGGCTTCTTTCAAGGATGGATTATGAGTTTTATGCGCAAACCCTCTTCCACGCAGAAAAAGGGTCCTTGTGGGACAGACAGCATGGATGGACACGCCAAAGAAAGGGCGGCTATCATACAAATGAAAAAGTTTTGGCTTTGCTTGCTGGGAAAAAATGTGTTCGCTGCGAAAAATCATCAAAGTCAGCATTCAAGGGAAGCGAAAATCTCGCCGCACTGTTTAAATCAAGCGGTATCGAAGAAGTCCACATAGTAGGATTTGACACAAACGTCTGTGTGCTTGCCAGCGCTTTCGAGTCATTCGATCTCGGATTTTTTACTTATGTAATTGAGGAGTGCTGCGAAGCTAGTGAAAGTTCCGCCCTGCACAAATTAGGGGTTTCGATTTTGAGGGCGCAAAACATGGCAAATAATTCCTGCGTGGAAAAAGTCAAGTTATTAAAAATCTGAAATTCTAATCCTTGCGAAAGTGCGTCCCAACGCTTTGCTTCCGTGCAAGAGCGGCCTCGAAAGTTTTCCTGCAAACAATCAAAGAGTTCCTAAAAATCGCATTCTCAATTTCATCACTGATTTCAATTTTCTCCTCCATGTTAATTATGCCCGCAAGCCCGTCTTTGAGGTTTGCTTCATCTCTTATCACCCCGCAGCAGCGCCACATCACTTTTTTCATGGCTTCAAAGGCCGTTTTTGTCGGAATGCCTTCACTTTTTGGAATTTCGGCTGAAGGTTTTTGCCCGGCGGAGATTCTCTGTCCATTCTCTTGCGCAGCATTTGCGCCCGCAACCTTTCCCATCACAAGCGCCTCAAGCAAAGAGTTTGATGCGAGCCTGTTTGCACCGTGCAGCCCCGAGCATGTGCATTCGCCCGCAGCGTAAATCCCTCTCACGCTTGCAGCGGCCCCGATGCTAGTTTTCACCCCTCCGATTGTATAATGCGCCGCCGCTTCAATCGGAATCAGGTCATTTTCCGGGTTTATCCTTTGCCTGCCGAGCTCGGAAAAAACCGCGGGGAACCTTTCCCCGAAAAATCCTCTTTCCATTTCCCGCGCATCCAGAAAGACTTTTCCGCCTGAAATGATTTCTTTGTAAATCGCTATGCTGACCTTGTCCCTCGTATCCAAAGGGTTCACGACCTGCCTTCCATCAGCATCCACTATTTTTCCGCCCTCGCCGCGCACGGCTTCCGACACCAGGAAGTTCGAACCGACTGCGGCGCGCAGCGTTGTCGGGTGGAACTGGACGAACTCCATCCCTTCAATACCGCAGCCGGCGCGCTCCGCGATTGCGATGCCGCTGCCCAGAGTTGTTTCCGGGTTTGTGGTTTTTTCCCAGCACGCGGCATACCCTCCTGTTGCGAGCACTAGCGCATTTGAGGCGAATCGGGATTCTTGCCCGAGCATTCTTATCCCGAAATATTTTCCATTCGCCAAAATAATTTCTGTGAACAGGGATTTGTCGAAAGGATAAATATTTTTCCGTTCTGCGGCGATTTTCCTCATGAACGTTGTGATTTCCTTTCCTGTCTGATCTCCTTTGATGTGCAGCACGCGCTTTTCCGAGTGCCCCCCTTCAAGCCCGAGGTCCGGCTTTTCATTCCCGCCGTCGAATTCAAGCCCCAAATCCATGAGCTCTTTGATCGCCGCTGGCCCGTGCTTTGTTATGAAGTCCACCGCTTCCTCATCGCAGAGCCCGCACCCGGTTTTTATTGTGTCATCGGCGTGCTTTTTCCATGAATCGTTTTTCCCGAATGCGGCGGCGATTCCGCCCTGCGCGTAGTAGCTGTTCGAGCGCTTTCCGTCAAACCTGTCAAGCAGCGCGATTGATTTGCCTTTCTGCTTCGAGGCCTCGAGGCAGGCGGAAAGCCCCGCAATCCCCGCGCCGACAACAATCAGGTCGAATTTTTCGGGCATGAGTATTTCTGGGTCGCTTAAGGATTTAAATTGCGCCTGCTGCCGACAGCGGCTGCACTAGTTCTCAAGTAACAGGACGACATCGGAGTTCAATTTCACCAATCCAGTTTTGGTCATGTGAATCAACAGCCCGATTCCACTTGATACTCCCAGCTCCTCGATGGCGCCGTAAAGCATTTTCTCATTCGGAATTACCCTTAGCAATTGTTTCGGTGTCAAAGCATAATCCCGGCTGTCCAGCAACGCCTGCATCACAGCCCTCCTGTTCGAAATTCTATCCGGGGTATTGGAAATGAAATCAGCCCTTCCATGGAGCTCTCTCCCCGCTTCCGGGAGTACGAGTGTTCTGTGGGATAAGAGGTATTCTCTCAGCCTTGTTTTTTCCGCATCTCCGAGTGCCAACAATCTTTTGTCATTGCCCAGGCTGGCGTAAAAATTCTCGAATTTGATTCTTGCTTCCCTTTGGTACATTTCCATTAAGCCGCGGTCCTTCAGGATTCTGTTGAATCGGTTCCGAAGCGCAACGTTTTCATTCACACTCCTCACTGCCGGCTTTGCCCTGTTGGCGTTTTTTGCGGCGAGTATGGAGACGCCTGCCGCCAGCGCGATGGTGCTCATCGGGAACCTGAAAGTGCCGTCAGGGTTCTTGATTGAAAGCATTTTCCTGATTGCCGGCCTTTTTCCGCTTGTCCTGGCTGCGCTGACAAGCCTTGACTTTTGCGCAGCCCTTGCCCATTCAGGCCTTGCGCGGTCTATCCTGGTTGCCGCGTTCGGGTCTATGCCGGCCTTTGCCGCCGCCTTTTTTACGGCCATATGCTTCCTGAATTCCTTGAAAGCTTCGACTTCCGCGGGAAACCTGGATTCCGTCCTTTGCGATATGGTTCTCCATCTTGCTATGGGGCTTCCAGGCACGAGCCGAAGTAATTCTGCAATACGCTTGACGCGGCCGTCATTGGACCCCGTCGCCCGCGCTATTTCATACTTACTGAGCTTTCCTTGCTTCAGCAAAGTGGCGACCCTGTCAAATTCCCTGAAGCGCATCCTTTGTGCAGGGCTGGATGTTATGGAATATTTGCTATAGAGCTCTTGGTGCGGCATCCGCTGCAATTTTAATGCTGTCATGCACTCACTGCTTCACTTCGTCTTCAGTTATCGAGTTGATTCTTTTCCGCGCGCCGGTTTTCTTCAGGAACGCTTCAACTGATTTCGGGACAAGGCCCCCGAGGCTTTCCCCGGCCGAGATTCTTTTCCTCACAATTGTGGAGTCAATCGTGCTGTGGTTGCTGACGAGCCGCTCGACTTTGTAGCCGTCGGCCTCGAACAGCTCCTTGACAAGCGGGTTGTTGGTGAAAACAACCCCGAATTTTGGCGAGTAGCTCTTTATCCTCTGGCTCCAGAGGGCATACTCCGCGATGTCGTCTACCGCAATGATGTAGCACCTTCCGAAGAGCCCGTCCTCTTTCAGTGCCTCGCTTATCATTTCGACGCGCTCGCCCGCGGTGAACGGGTTCTGCTCCTGGAACGATTCCCGCGCGCTGCCCACGATTATGACCATTTCGTCAACCGATTTGAGCGCGTTCTTGAGCGCGTTGTGGTGGCCGGTATGATAAGGCTGGAAGCGCCCGACAAACAGTCCGCGTTTCATTTCTTCACCTCAATAATCTCCAATCCAAAATCAATTATCCTCGCCTTCTTCGTGAGCTCGCCCATTGATATTATGTCTGCGCCGATGCCTGTATATTTCTTCAGGTTAGCCTGCACTATGCCGCCGCTGAGCTCGATTTTGCCGGCGAACCCTTCTTTCCTGAGCTTTTTGGCTGTTTTTTTTGCCATGTCATGGCTGAAGTTATCCAGCATGATGATGTCGGGCGAATGCGCCGCGGCTGCGAGGGCGTCCTCTTCGCTTTTCACCTCTATCTCGAACTTCTTTCCGGTTTCTTTCGCCTTGCGGGCCGCGGCCCCGGCATCGCCGAAAAATTTCAGGTGGTTGTCCTTGAGCAGGATCATTTCTGCGAGGTTTTTCCTGTGCGTCCACGCCCCCGCCATTTCAGCGGCTTTCTTGTCGAACATCTGGAACCCGGGCGCGGTTTTGCGCGTTGCCGCGATTGTTTCCTTTCCCGCGATTTTTTTTGCGCGGGTGCACATTGCAGCGACGCCGGACATCCTTCCAAGGATGTTCAGGCACACGCGCTCCGCTGACAGGATTTTCCTGTTCTGGCCTGATATCTCCAAAATCCTCTCGCCTTTCCGCGCTTCCTGCCCGTCTTTTTTGTGCGCCCTTACCGAAAGGCCGAGCTTTTTCAGGATAAATGATATTTCCTCAACCCCCGCAACCGTGCATGGCTCGTTTGCGCGTATTTCCGCGCGGCATTCCCTTGGCGGCGTGATTGCGGCAGTGGCGTCCCCTCCGCCGATGTCATCCTTTAGGCATTCCATCAGGCGCCTTTCCATCTCATAAGTCAGCATTACTAATGCCCTTGCCTAATAACCTTTAATTACTAACCCCACTAATAATTTAGGCAGAAAGGCGTGTATATCCGGACATTGTTGCAGGTGCGTTGGCGTGGCGAAAACTGTGAAAAAGGCATTGAAAGGCACATTCAGGCTCAAGGAAGGCTTTGCCGAAATGCTGAAAGGCGGCGTGATAATGGATGTTGTCAGCGCAAAGCAGGCGAAAATCGCGGAAAAGGCTGGGGCGTGCGCGGTGATGGCGCTTGAGCGCGTTCCTGCAGACATTCGGGCCGAAGGCGGGGTTGCGCGCATGGCCGACCCGGAAAAAATAAAGGAAATAATGGCGGCAGTTACAATTCCTGTGATGGCCAAATGCAGGATCGGGCATTTCGCCGAGGCGCAGGTCCTGCAGGAATTGGGCGTTGATTTCATTGACGAGAGCGAGGTTCTCACCCCTGCCGACCCGCACCTGCACATTGACAAGCGCAGGTTTTCCATTCCTTTTGTCTGCGGTTGCAGGGATTTGGGCGAGGCGCTGCGCAGGGTCGATGAGGGCGCGGCAATGATACGCACCAAGGGAGAAGCAGGCACGGGCAATGTAATCGAGGCGGTGAGGCACTGCCGCACCGTAAACCATGAAATCGAGCAGCTAACGTTCATGAACCCGATCAAGCTTGAATCCAAGGCCTCCGAGTACCGCGTGCCGCTGGAGCTTGTGAAGAAAACCGCGCACCTGAAGCGCCTTCCCGTTGTCAACTTTGCCGCCGGCGGAATTGCGACTCCTGCCGACGCCTCGCTAATGATGCAGCTAGGGGTTGACGGCGTCTTTGTCGGCTCGGGGATTTTCAAATCCTCTAACCAGGAAAAGTACGCGCACGCGATTGTGGAGGCGACCGCGCATTTCAATGACGCCAAGATTGTTGCCAAAGTTTCCGCGGGTTTGGGCGAGGCCATGAAGGGCGCCGAGATTTCGAAGCTTGAAACAAGGATGCAGGAAAGGGGCGTGTGAGGCAATGCCTTCGCCTGTTCGCGGGAAACAGAGGAAAAAAAAGTTGCCAAAATTCCCGGCTGAGGCGAGGTTGGGCAAGACCACTGAAATGCGGCCTCCGGGTTCCCTCATGGTCGAATTTCAAAAGCTTCCGCATCTGCATTCGCCTCCCGCCACTGAAAAGAGATACGGCGGGAAAACCCTGTTTTTCGGCGAGGCCGCCAGGGGCGTGGAGGCAAAAGTTACAAGCGATGGCATATTCATTTCCGGCACCGAACCGGGCAAGGTTCGCCTCAAAGGCTCTTTATTTGAAGGGTACAGGGAGCTCGGGGGCAAGCTGCCTGCCACTTCAGATTGGATCTTGGTAAGCGGGACTAAAGAGTATCCTTTTCCGTCGTTAGCCCGTGCGCCCGGCGATTTGAATCCTCATCTCGAGCTCAAAGGCGGGAAAAAGATGTCAATTGACGACCCGCAAATATACGATGTGGCAACTGCTTTGCTAAACAAAAGGGATTACATCTCTGCAGTCGGGTTTAACCCGAAGCTCGGCCTCATCCTTCTTGAAACTCACAAGGGCAAGCTGCTCATCCCCGTCGGCCCGGGCAAGGTTGTCATGGCGAAAAGGGGCAGGCACCCCTGGTCACCGAGGGCGTGATTGCTTGGTGCCCATCGGTGTGCTTGGCCTCCATGGCGACTTCAGGGAGCATCTTGCCCTGCTGAAGGAGCACGGAGTGCCGTGCATTGAGGTGCGGAGTGCCGCCGACCTAGCCCGCTGCTCCGCGCTGATTGTTCCCGGAGGCGAGAGCACGGCAATTGCGAGGCTATTGGAATCCTCGGGGCTTGGAAGGGAAATCAGGAAGCGCGTTGCCGGGGGCATGCCTTTCTACGGCACGTGCGCCGGCGCGATAATAGCCGCGAAAAAAGTGGTTGGCGAGAAAAGGTTCGAGCCCATGAAGCTCATTGATATCGAAGTCGAAAGGAATTTTTACGGGAGGCAGGCCGATTCCTTCGAGGCGGAAGTCCTTGTCAAAGGCATTGGCACGGTCAACGGGGTTTTCATCCGCGCGCCGGTAATTAAAAGAACGGGAAAGGGCGTCGAGGTTCTGGGCACGCTTGAGGGCAAGCCCGTGCTTGTGCGGCAGGGGAACGTGATTGCGGGAACATTCCACCCTGAAACAGAAAAGAATTTCTT
>CAYJRH010000044.1:8104-9474 GCA_964372565.1 uncultured archaeon | reverse complement strand
CACAAGGTGGACCCTGCCGGAAAGCAGGTTTCGGAAATAGCCCTTGATTATGGGGCTGGCGGGGGCCTCGCGTGGGATGGCGAAAGCTTTTGGGCCCCCTGTGACGGCATATGCAGGTTCTCGCCGGAAGGGAAACTTATTGGAAAAATATACGCCGCAAGCGAAGGCACATGGGACCTGGAGTGGCAGCCCGCAGAAAATGCGCGGCATGGATTCCTGTGGGCCACGCAGAGGACAAACGAGAACTGGCAGGATGGAAAAATATTCAAGCTTGAGATTCTTGATGACCAAATGCTTCTGGCTAATGGTTAAAGGGAGTTTGCCAAAAGAATCAATTCATGAAAAAGACTTTCCTTCCGCCTGAATTCGCCAAAAAGTACACGGAACTTCTTGGAAAGGAAAGCGCGGAGTTTTTCGAGTATTGCAGGCGCAAAGCGCCGAAAAGCCTCTGGGTGAACTCGCTGAAAATCAGGCCGGGGCTCCTTGTGGGGGATTTGCGGAAAAAAGGCTGGGAATTGGAAGGGGTTTTCCATGAGAACGCATATGCGATAAAAAACATTGAGCGCCCCGGAAACTCTGAAGAGTTCAGGCAAGGGCTGTTCAACCTGCAGGAAAAGGCGGCAATGCTGCCTCCTGTTGTGCTTGGCCCTCAAAGGCGGGAAACCGTGCTTGATGCAACAGCCGCCCCGGGGAACAAAACCCTGCAGCTCGCGTGCATGATGAACGGCACTGGAAAAATAGTTGCGGTGGAGCGGAGCGTGCACAGGTTCAAAATAATTAGGTTCAATATGAGGAAGTTCGGCGTGAAGAATGTCATCCTTAAGAGGATGGATTTGCTCAGCGCGGTGAAGGAAAACCTTTTTGACAGGGTGATGCTTGATGCCCCATGCAGCTCCGAGGGCCTTGTGAGGAGGGAGCATGATGCGCTGCGTGGCTGGAGCGAGGGGCTTGTGCAGGAAAAATCCGCGCTGCAGAAGAAACTGCTCGCGAAATCCCTGCAGCTGCTCAAGCGTGGCGGGGTTTTGGTTTACAGCACATGCTCTTTCGGCCCCGAGGAGAACGAGGAAGTTGTCCAGTCGGCGCTTGATTCAGGAAGGGCCGAGGTGCTCCCTATAACGGCCGAGAATTTCAAATTAAGGGCGGGGATTACTGAGTACCGCGGGAAAAAGTTTGATGATTCGGTTGCAAAGTGCGCAAGGGTGTGGCCGCAGGACAATGACACGCAGCAGTTCTTCGTTGCAAAACTCAGGAAAACCTGACGGCCTGCCTCAACCCAAGTCGAGGCAGCCTCCGTGCCCAACCAGCGGAATGGTTGCGCAGCAGTTCTTCGTTGCAAAACTCAGGAAAACCTGACGGCCTGCCTCAACCCA
>CAYJRH010000044.1:5638-8004 GCA_964372565.1 uncultured archaeon | reverse complement strand
CGCAGCAGTTCTTCGTTGCAAAACTCAGGAAAACCTGACGGCCTGCCTCAACCCAAGTCGAGGCAGCCTCCGTGCCCAACCAGCGGAATGGTTGCGCAGCAGTTCTTCGTTGCAAAAATGAGGAAAATCGATTGAAGGTTGCTTTGGGAAAAACTATAAAAGCCTTGCCAAAGCCTATCTCTATGCATATTCTGCCCACGTAGTATATCGGTTAGTATATGCCCCTGTCAGGCAATGGTAAAATTGCGCAGCTCGGGCATGGGCCGGGTTCAACTCCCGGCGTGGGCGTGGAATTTCATTTTTTGTAAACAATATACAGCTACCTAAGCCAATGGCTTATCCCCGTCCGAAGGACGGGGTTAACCTCCGCACCCAACAGACGGAACTGTTGGTTAACGCGTGTTAACTCTTTTAAAGCCGTTCACAAATTCAATCTTGTTCTGGTGAATGATTGGCGAACAAGGCTTTGATTTTGGCGCTGGCAATTTTGCTCCCGTGTGGTTTCGTGCTGGCGGATGGAGAGAATGCACATGGCTCAGGTTCCGCGGCGCTGGACTCTTTCACTATCATTGTCCGCGAAGGCCTCGAGGCGATTCTCATTCTTGCATCAATCATAGCTTATCTTGCGGCAACAAAAAATGCGGATAAAATCAGGCAGGTTTATGTTTGGGCAGGGACTGCTGTTGCGGCAAGCGTTGTTACTGCAATAGTGCTTGACAGCGTGCTCGCAGCATCGCAAGCCCTGCAACAGGCGATTGAAGGGGTTACTCTCCTCATTGCGGCAGGGGTGCTTCTTTATGTGACCAACTGGTTTCTTGGCATGGCGAATTCCAGGAAGTGGAAGGAATACATAAAAGGCAAGGTGGGAGATGCGCTGGCAACAGGAAGCGGAATCACACTCGGCGTAACATCTTTTCTCGCGGTGTACAGGGAGGGCTTTGAAACCGTGCTGTTCCTCAAGGCGGTTGCTTTCACATCCAACGATTATTCAGGTTTGGCAATTGGAGTTCTCGGTGCTGCGGTTGTGCTGGCCACGGCTTTTGTGCTGATACTTAAGCTGGAAAGGAGGCTGCCGCTCGGGACTGTGTTTGCAGTCACAAGCGCCCTGCTATTCATTCTCGCCTTCAAGTTTGCGGGCACTGGGGTGCACGAGCTGCAGGAAGCCGGAATGGTTGCGGAAACTGCCTTTGGGGCTGTGCCGCAGATACATGAGCTTGGCACCTATTCCACGCTTGAAACAAGCGCAATCCAGCTCGCAATTATTGCGGGTGGCGGGCTGCTCTTTTGGCTCCATTTAAGGGAGAGCCCCAAAAAATCGGCACCTGCTTGATTTTAAATTACTTTTCAACGGCAATTCAAAGGGGATCAGGATGATTGTAATCGGGATTACGGGAAAGTATTGTTCGGGCAAATCCACGGTTTGCGATTACCTCAGGGGCAAGAGCTTCTACTACCTTTCGCTTTCGGATGAGCTGCGCGCGCTGCTTCAGAAACGCGGCATCGCGGTAACGCGCGAGAATCTCATAAGAGAAGGCAACGAGCTGCGGAAAAAGCACGGGAACAATTACCTTGCGAAGCTCATCGCGGAAGGTATGTCGAAGGACAAGAACTATATCGTTGATTCGCTCAGGAACCCGGATGAAATAAGGGAGCTGCAGAAGAACAGGAACTTCCACCTGTGGAACATTGGGGCGCCTGAAAAGGACCGCTTTGAAAGGATTTTGGAAAGGAACCGCGAGGGCGACCCTAAGACCCTTGAGGAGTTCAGGGAAATGGAGGCAAAGGAGAGCGGCTCCAAAAGCGCGAACGCCCAGCAGCTGGACGAGTGCGCGAAAATGGCCGTGCACACCATAGAGAACAGCGGCACGCTCGCGGAGCTTTTCCAGAAGGTTGATTCCCTGCTCCTGAACACTCCGGTTGAGCTTCAAAGGCCTTCGTGGGACGAGTACTTCCTCAACATCGCGAAGGAAGTCGCGATGAGGAGCAACTGCGTGAAAAGGAAAGTGGCGGCTGTAATTGTGAAGGAAAAGAGGATTGTATCCACTGGCTACAACGGCACCCCGCGCGGCGTGAAGAACTGCAACGAGGGCGGGTGCCCCAGGTGCAACTCGTTTGCGCAGGGCGGGACAAAATTGGACGAGTGCCTGTGCTCCCATGCAGAAGAGAACGCGATTGTGCAGGCGGCCTTTCACGGGATAGCGATAAGCGGCGGCACGGTTTACACTACCTACAGCCCGTGCCTCACATGCAGCAAGATGATAATCAACGCCGGAATAAAAAAAGTGGTTTACAATGCGGAATACCCTCTTGGGGAGGCCGCGCTCGCAATGCTCAGGGAAGCGGGTGTGGAAGTGCAGAAGGCGAGC
>CAYJRH010000044.1:1414-5538 GCA_964372565.1 uncultured archaeon | reverse complement strand
CCTTCTCCTCGCCGATGAGGATTGACTCGAGGTTTGTGCGCAAATCCTTGTTGTCAGGAAGTATGTAATCCGCGAGGCCGAGCCTGTAGGAAATCTTCTGCGCCATTGTCTGGGTTGAAGGCTTAAGGAGAATCGTGACCAGCATTTTCGCAATGTCGATGTCGCCGTAGCTGTCGGTGATGATTACTGCTTTTTTGACGTCGAATTTCCTGCCTATATGCGAAAGCGCCTCTTTCACCGCGGTGAGCTTGGATTTCACGGGGATGCCCCCGAACACGAAGTCCTTTGTGCCCACCATGCGTTCAATTCCGCTTATCATGCCGGAAGAATCGAATTCAAGCTCCGTTCCTATTATGCAGTCGAACTCGAAGCCGTATTTCTGCCTGAGATGCAGGTTCAGCCTCTCGCCGAAATCCCTCGAGGACAAAGTCGCGAGCACGATTGTCTTTCCGCTTGCCTTGATGTCGGCAAGTGCGCGGATGAGCTGCCTCCGCAGCGTCGGTATGACCCGCCTCACGACTTCCTGCAGCTGCTTCTCGCCCATTTTGCGCGCGATGAGGAACTTGTTGCCTTCGACAATGGCTTTTTCGATGCCGTACTCCCCCGAGGCGATTTTTTTTATTATCGAATCGTAAATCTCCTCGCCCGCCGCCCTGCCGGATTCGGTTTTTTCAGGATAGGCGTAAATGAGAGCCTCGAGGTTGGCATCTGCCTTGTGGAGGGTCCCGTCCATGTCGACTATGACGGTGTCGAATTCCTTCCTCCTGAAGCGCCCCAGCGCGCGGCGCTTTATCTTGAAGGTCAGCGAATTCTTCACCACAATGCCAAGGAGCTTGGCGGAAAGGAGCTTGGACCTCACATCCCTGAAGCCGGGGATTCTCATAATATCGGATGAAAATAGGGGTTCAAAGGTTTAAAACCTGTGGCTGAACGGAATGGAGTGGGCACCTCGCGGATTAACAGCATAGTTAAGATTTAAAACGGTTAATCCAGCTTTAATAGAGGGGAATGGCAAAATGGCTGAAAAGGGGATTTACGATGTTATTGTTGTCGGCGCCGGGCCTGCGGGAGGCTCTGCCGCGCTCCATTGCAGCCGCAAAGGCCTGAAGACACTCATCATTGAGGAGCACGAGAAAATCGGGGAGCCCGTGCACTGCGGCGAGTGCCTGAGCCTGTGGGCAACGCAGAATACGGGCATAAAGCCGCCCGAGAGCGTAATCTCCGAGCACGTGAAGGGGGTGCGCGTTGTATTCCCTGACGGCACTTCCTCCGCTCTGAACGAGCCGGGGTACGTGCTCGAAAAGCATTTGTTCGAGCAGTGGCTCGCGGGCGAGGCGGTGAAGGCGGGAGCCGAACTTCGGATCGGGGCGAGGCTCGAGGAATTGACGCGCGCTAACGGGATTTGGAAACTGAAAACGGCCAAGGGAGAAGTGGAGGGCAAAATCCTCATAGACGCTTCGGGGGTTGCTTCGGTGGTTTCGCGAAAGCTTAATCTGAATGAGCGGTTCAAGACTGTAACAGGGATACAGTACGAGATGCACGACATCCCCCGCAACGGCTACCTTGATTTTTTTATCTGGCCCGAGCTCGCGCCGCAGGGGTACCTGTGGATGATTCCGAAGAATGGCGGGCGCGCGAATGTCGGGCTGGTCACGAGCGAAACGAACAGGGCCAAACAATACACAGATGAATTCGTGAAAAGGATGGGGTGGGAAGCAAATGTGAAAGTGAAGACTTTCGGCGGCCTCATCCCCGCTTCCGGGCCACACAGGAACACCTGCTCCGAAGGGCTGATGCTCATCGGCGACGCCGCGGGGTTCACGTCACCGCTTTTCGAGGGAGGTTCGCACCTCGGGCTGAAAAGCGGTGAGATGGCGGCCGATGTTGCCGCAAAGGCGGTTGCGGCGGGCAATTTCTCGAAAGAATTTATTTCGCAGTACGAAACAATGTGGAAGGCCGAGTTTCCGGCGTACGGGAAAATCATCGTGGGCAAGGACGCCCTTTACTCATTCACGGACGAGGAGCTCAACTTCATTGGACACACGTTCCCGCGCGACTTCGACAGTTTCGGCGCAGTGGAAAAAATCCTTTTCGGGCTGAAGGTTCTGTCGCGGAAGCCCGGACTTTTGGGCAGGGGCTTTCTGCCCGCAATGAAGGCGTTCGAGTACTCGCAGGCGAAGTTCTACGGGTGGTAACCCGCGCCTAAAAACGCGGCAAATTCTTCGCTAAAACATGGGCAGGAATAGCTTTTTTGCGATGCTTTATTATACTATTATTTCCTTTATGGTCAGTATGAGCATGAACTTGCCGGGCTACCACATGGGCGTCATCCCCGACGGCAACAGGCGCTGGGCTGTTGCAAACGGCATGCACCCGAGCGAGGGGCACAGGCGCGGCGCCGAGAAGATGGAGCTGCTCGTGAACTGGGCAATCAAGCATGACGATATCCGCGAGCTGAGCGTTTACGGGCTGAGCGAGGAGAACTTCAAGCGCAACCCGACGGAGCTGAGCTGGCTCTATGACATTTACTACGACAAGCTGACAAAGCTGCTCGGCTCGAAGGAAATGCACGACCGCGGGGTCAAGGTCAACATTGTCTCAACAAGCCCGCAGAAGGTGCCGAAGGACCTCAGGGATGTATGCCTCGAGCTCAAGAGCGAGACAAAGTACTACGGGAACAAGGTGCTGAACATCCTCATCGGCTATACCGGCCAGAGCGAAATCCTGCGCGCGGTCAGCAGCCCCATGAACAGGCTCAGGAACCTTGTGTTCGGCCTGAGCGAAGAGGACATTGTCCATTGCCTCGGGGTAAAGACGACCTGCGATTTTGTCGTGCGGACAGGCGAGGAGGAGGCGGAGCGCGAAGCGAAGAGCGGCTTTCTGCTCTGGCAGAGCGCATACTCGGAATTTTACCACATAAAGAAGTTCTGGCCGGACCTTGAGGAAAAGGACCTGAACGACGCGTGGGGCTACTTCGACCAGACGAGAAGGATGCGAGGGAAGTAGTTTTCCGAGGCGAATTTTCCGAAGCGAAAATCCGTCACTTCAATACTTTCCCTGTTTTCATGTACCACAAATACAAATCGAGCAGCGCGTGGCTCATCCTTGCCTTCGCAGCGAAACCATCGAGCGCCGATTCGATTTCAAGGTATTTTTTTGAAGAAACGGATTTCGGCAAAGCGCGAATCATCCCGTGCTCCTGCATTGTCCGCAGGATGTGCCTGTCAAGGATTGCGCAGTTGTCGTGGCCCGTGTTCCTGAGGAAGTGCGAGGCCTCCTTCAGGCCGAAGCCCTTGACATTTTTATGCAAATAATCCCTTTTTTCCCTGTCAGCCGCAAATTCGCGCAATTTATTTTTTATCCCGAAGTGCTTTCTTGCTTCGGCAATGTACTCCGCGCGCTTGTTGTAGAACCTGTAGCCGAGGGATTTCAGTTTTTTTGTAAGCTCCTTTTTGGGAAGCCTGTAGAAGCCCTCGAAGCCGAGGGCGTTTTGGACTTTGAGCCCCATGAGCGCGCTTGAATTCGCCGTCGTGAGGCAGAAGCAGAGCTCGGAGAACCAATCCTCCTCGCCCTTGCCTGAAAAGGACTTGAAATCCTTGTGGCGCGAGAGGATTTCGTCGGAAACGCCGCTCCCCCGCAGCTTATTCAATTCCGAGAGAAGTGCATCCTGCATAAAGCAAGAGTTGGCAGAAAGGGAATAAAAAAGGGGGCGGATTGTTAGCGGCTCGGGCCCAGAACCCTGTGAACCGCATTTACGGAGCGCACAGCGAAATCCTTTTGCCGCGCCCTTGCCTGGGCAATTGTCATGCGCGGGCCGGTCACTCCGTATCCGACAGGCTTGTCGAACTGCAGCGAGAGCCGCATTATCGCTTCAGCCATTGTGTAGGCTACGACCTCATCATGCGCGGTTTCGCCCTGGACAACCGCGCCGAGCACGACGGCGCCGTCGACATCGGTGCGCGCAAGGAGGCGCTTGAGCGCGAGGGGAACTTCGAAGCACCCGCACACCCTTTCAACGGCAACAACTTTCATTTTCTTCGCCTTTGCGGTGCGCTGCGCTTGGGAAATCATTTCCTCGACGATTTTCTTGTGGTAACCCGCTGCGACGATTGCGATATTCATTT